>CAZLDP010000185.1:0-5833 GCA_964558145.1 uncultured Prolixibacteraceae bacterium
GCGACGACAGAAAATGAAGAAGAGACTAAGGGAACGAAGAGACTGAGAGACTGAGGGATTACAATTAGCAATGAACAATTAGCAATTAACAATTAACAAGTTGAACTTTTGAACGCCAAGGCGAAGCCGAAGGCTTTGAACCATATTTAGGTGTTTGAGCTGCCCTTTCAGGGCGCCGCTAAAGAAAAACGAAGCATTTCCCTGGCAGTTTTTAGCGCTGCCTCCGAGGGATTGTCGCCCCCGACCATGCGGGCCAGTTCCTCCACGCGTTCATGCACGTTCAGTTTCCGGATGGAGGTGAAGGTTCCTGAAGTGGCGTCTTTTTTATAAACCAAGTAATGGTGGTCGCCTTTCCCGGCGATCTGGGGCAGGTGGGTGATATTGATGACCTGAACCTCAGCAGCAAGCTGACGCAGGATCATTCCCATCTTGAGGGCGGTTTCCCCTGAAATGCCGGAGTCGATTTCGTCGAAGATGATGGTGGAAAGCATGCGAGAGCCGGTGACGAGGCTTTTCAGGGCCAGCATCACACGGGAGATTTCGCCGCCCGAAGCCATTCTGGAGATTTCGGCAGGGTCAGTATCCCTGTTGGCGCTGAAAAGGAATTGTACCTGGTCGGCTCCGGATGGGGTATACCCTGACAAGGGTTCCATTTCCACGATAAAGCGGGCATGGGGCATGGCCAATTGTTGCAACATTCCGGTCACCTTCTCTTCAATGAACGGGAGTACCTTACGCCGGGAAGCAGAGAGAAGAGCTGCTGTTTCTTGCCTTTCCTTCTCCAACTGTTTAACCTCAGCTTCGAGGAGTGAAATCTCCTCATCGTAGCCGGTGATCTCGCCAATTTTCCGCTGCAGGTCATCCCTGAAGCGTATCAGTTCCTCCACGCTACGGAGCTGGTGTTTCTGTTGAAGGCTGTAAATCAGGTCGAGCCTTTCACCAATTTCCTCCAGTCGGCGCGGATCGATGTCGATTTTCCCGGCCAGTTGCCCGGTTTCGTAGGCCAGGTCATTGAGTTCGATCTGTACCGAGTGAAAGCGCTGGAGGAGTTCTGCAGCTTCTCTGAAGAAGGGGCTGATTTTCTCCAGCCCCCGGGCTGCCTCCTTCAGGCGGGATACTACGGGAAAATGTTCACCAGTGAGCAACTCCGCCACCCAGTCAAGGGTTCCCCTGATCTCCTCCGCATGGGATAACCGCATTTGCTCTTCTTCCAGGGTCAACTGTTCCCCTTCGGAAAGGTGCGCTTCCTCCAACTGATTAAACTGGAAAGTGAAATAATCGAGATCGGCCCGGCTGCGCGCCGCCTTCTCGCGAAGGGCCGACAGCCTGTCGGAAGCTGTTCTGAAAGCCTGGTATGCCTCCTGATAGTTTCCGGCCTCCTTGTCGGAATGAGCCACACCATCTACCAACTGGAGCTGGAACTGGCGGGTATTCAATTCAAGATTCTGATGCTGGGAATGAATGTCCACAAGCCGGAGGGATAATTCGCGCAGCAAAGAAAGATTAACCGGCGTATCGTTAATGAAAGCCCTCGATTTCCCGGAAGGGGTAATCTCCCTGCGCAGGATCGACAAGGAATCAAAATCGAGGTCGTTGGACTTAAAAAAAGCTTCCATTCCACGCCCCGAAATGTTAAAATAGCCTTCTACGATGCATTTGCGCGAGGGATCACGGAGGGTATTGCTTTCAGCCCTGGCACCCAGAATCAGTGATAAAGCCCCGAGGATAATCGACTTCCCCGCACCGGTTTCGCCGGTTACGATATTGAATCCCGGTTCAAAAGAAACGTTTAGTTCATCAATCAGCGCGTAGTTGGTTATGACCAGACGGGTAAGCATCACATGGCTGGTTAAAAGCTTTCCGATTCCTGAATCTTCTGGTATTTGGAACCATTGGAGGGGTCCGTTTCATTCAGGATGGCCATCACCCGGTTCCGTTCATCGGGATAGGATTTGGAGAAGATGTTGACCAATTCATCCGATTTGGCATCAAAAAAGAGTTGAAGGATGTAGGTAGACGGGCGGCGACGGAAAACCTGCTGCACCAAACGCAGCGACTCCGCAATGTTGGTCCTCCCCTCTTCCGCCTTGTCAGCCATCAGGTCAAGGCCCATCCTGTGGTACATATAAATACAATCACGCATACCCGAATAGGAACGGTTCATGATATTCTCCACCAGCCAGTACCGGTTTCGTTCACTCTCAAAAGCTTTCCACCCCTTTTCCCTGGCATTTTGCGAATTGTTGACAATGGCCTGCGCTTTCTCAAAATAGGGAGTTCCCCCTTCCCTTGAAAACGAATCATAGTCAAATCCAAGAATGATATAGGCATAAAAGGCCAGGATATTGGTCAGGTTGTCGCGGTTACTGGTTTCGTTAAACTCCATAGGTTGGAACTCCACATACTTGCACTGAAAATCGTTATCCTTGATATTCAGCAGCGTGGATTCGTACGACGAGTTAAAGATGGGCCGTTTAACCTGGATCTGGATCGTACCTTTGAATTCATCAGCCGAAATCTGTTCATCAAGCCGGATAAAAATGTTGCATTCGATCCGCTCTTCCATGGAGTAGTTGTGTTCGGTCCATCTCCTGTTGTTGATAAAATCGTACATGTCGGATTGCATGGTGTAAAACAGGTTGCGGTTCGCTCCCTGAATCCTTTCAGCCGATACGCTGATGTTACACCTGAATTCCTGACCGTGTACCGGGAACAGCAAGATAACCATCCACAACGTAAGATAAAGATATCGCTTCATATTCAAGACCTTCATGGATAAATGCACTGCACTCCTCCCCACAAATTTACACATTTCCTGGAAAAGAGGAACACATCTTCAAAAACGCTTTAATGCGGATAATATTGCTCGTTACAAGGTGACCGAAAATCGGAAAATGGTATTAAAGACTAAAGAGTTAATGTAGTTCAGATTCTCTTTTTGTTCTCTCTGGCCGGATTACGGTGGTAGATTTCCTTATCTTTCAGTTCCTCAAAGGCAATCAGGGAAGGCTTGGGCAGCCGTTCATAGAATTTCGAAATTTCGATCTGTTCCCGGTTTTCGAAAACCTCTTCCAGGTTGTCGGAAAACGACGCAAATTCCTGCAATTTGTGGTTCAATTCTTCTTTCAGTTCGGAAGATATCTGGTTGGCACGTTTAGCTAAAATCATGACGGTTTCATACACATTTCCGGTCTCTTCCTCAAGCACTTCAAGGTCTCTGGGAATGGTAGTCATGGCTGCTTTTGTTTTCTTGTAATCCATATAATTTAATTGCTTATTGTTTGTTCCTTGTTGTAGTTTAATAATTTGGCAGTAGTTTCATAGAACTTTTCCGCCTCTTTCCGGTATTTGCTTTCCGGAAATTCATCGACAAATGCGAAATATTCATCCAGCGCACTTGAAAGACGGAGTTCTTTTTTCTCTTCCACGCTGTTGACCGCAAGTAAATATTTCGATTTTAGAAGCATAAACATCAATTCTTCGCGAAACCTGCTGTCGGGATACTCTTTCAGTGAATTTTCAAGGGCGACCACGGCAGCTTTGTAATTCTCGAAGTCGTAATACAGCCGGGCGCTGAGGAATGACTTTTCCACTAATTTGTCGCGCAGTTCGTCGATCAGCCGGTGTGCTTCATCCACCCTTTCGCTAAAGGGATAGAGGTTGATATAAAGTTGCAAAGCATCGATGGCTTGCATGGTCACATCCTGGTCTAAGCGCACTTTGGGCGACATCAGGTAGGAACAGTAACCAACCATAAACTGTGATTCTTCCAGAAACTTACTGGTGGGGTATTCTTTAATCAGGGTACGGAAGTATTGCGAGGCCATCAAGTAATCTTTCTGGCCCATCATACTCTTGGCGTAGTAATAATAGATCTGGTCGGCCCGGCTTGTTCCCCTGTAAATATTGATTAATTCCTGAAAGAGGGTTCCTGACCTTACGAATTCACCTGCTTCGAAGTACTCAATCCCTTTTTTGTATTTATACTCGTAGTCAGTGCTTTTGATCACCTTGTTGAAATCGCTGCAGGCTGATAATCCCACAGCCAAAAGGAGTAATCCCCAAATCCGGTTTTTCATTTTTGCAAACATGGCGCAAATATAAAGTTTTTGTGAATACCACTAACGATTCAAAATCAGTTTTAACCTATTACACTCAACTGATTATGATATTTTAACAGATTTGACAGTATAGTAAAAAAGTTTACATTTGCACCGTTTTATCAAAAAAGAGCACAGTTATGACGGATATTTTTGCCAAATTTCAGACCAATCAGGGTGATATTGGGCGCTATATGAAAAAAGCGCACGGCTATTTTGCATTTCCCAAGCTGGAAGGAGAGATTGCTCCCTACATGAATTTCAGGGGAAAGCGGATGTTAACCTGGAGTTTAAATAACTATCTAGGGCTGGCCAATCATCCCGAAGTAAGGAAAGCCGATGCAGAAGCCGCAGCAAAATGGGGTTTGGCCTATCCCATGGGGGCCCGTATGATGTCGGGGCAAACGGTCATGCACGAGGAACTCGAAAGGAAACTTGCCGCACATGTCGGCAAGGAGGATGCTTTCCTGCTCAATTATGGGTACCAGGGGATGGTGTCGATTATTGACGCGGTATGCGGCCGCAACGACGTGATCGTCTACGATGCCGAATCACACGCTTGTATCCTTGACGGGGTGCGTCTTCACATGGGGAAACGGTTTGTATTTCAGCACAACAATATAGAAAGTCTCCGGAAGCAGTTGGAGCGGGCCACGGCGCTTGCCGGAAAGCAGGGAGGCGGTATCCTGGTGATCACCGAAGGGGTCTTCGGCATGTCGGGTGACCTGGGCAAGCTGGATGAGATTGCCGCCCTGAAAGAGGATTTTGAATTTCGTTTTCTGGTCGACGACGCCCACGGCTTTGGCACCATGGGAGCAACGGGCGCCGGTTCAGCCGAGCATTTCGGGGTCACCGACAAGGTGGATCTGTTGTTTGGCACCTTCGCCAAATCGATGGCCGGGATCGGTGCCTTTGTAGCCGGCAAAACCGACATTATCTACTATCTCCGTTACAACATGCGCTCCCAGACCTTCGCCAAATCACTGCCCATGCCCATGGTGGAGGGAGCATTGAAAAGGCTGGAACTACTTCAGAACCATCCTGAACTGCGTGAAAAATTGTGGACCAATGTCAGGGCCCTCCAGAACGGGCTGAAAGCTGAAGGTTTTGATCTGGGTCGCACCAACACGCCTGTGACTCCTGTTTACCTGAAGGGAGGCCCCGGGGAAGCCACCAACCTGATCTTTGATCTGCGTGAAAACTACCGGATCTTCTGTTCGGTGGTGATTTACCCGGTGATCCCCAAAGGAGAAATCATTATCCGGATCATTCCCACTGCAGCCCACTCGCTTGACGATGTGAAATATACCCTTGAAAGCTTTAAGGCCATCAAGAACAAACTGGAATCAGGTGCCTACGCAACAGAAGAAATTGCGGAAGTAGAAGTAGATTTGTAACCTGAAACAACGATAAAAAAAACCGCCCGGATCCGGAGCGGCTTTTTTCTTAGCTGTTTTTTTCCATCAGATAACGTTCGGCGTCGATAGCGGCCATGCAACCCGAACCTGCGGCGGTGACCGCCTGGCGGTAATGGGGATCCTGTACGTCGCCGCAGGCAAACACGCCGGGAACTTTAGTTTTTGAACTGCCAGGGATGGTTTTGATATATCCCGCCTGATCGAGGTCTATGTAATCCGCAAAGATTTCCGAATTGGGGGTATGGCCGATGGCCAGGAAGAAACCGTCGATCTTGATCTTTACTTCCTCTTCGCCGGGTTCGCCCAGGTTTTTAA
>CAZLDP010000186.1:0-5815 GCA_964558145.1 uncultured Prolixibacteraceae bacterium
AGCGACGACAGAAAATGCAGCGAAGCTGAATTAACAAGTTGAACTTTTGAACGGCGCAGCCATTGAACGCCAAGGCGAAGCCGAAGGCATTGAACCATTGTTGAACCTTTGAACCATTGTTGAACTTTTGAACACCGAGCAGAAAAAAAATTCCCGCAGAAAAAGCCCCTTGCAACCGTCGTTTCTTATGAACCACGCTTGCTTTCGGATCTCCACTGCGGGAATCAGCAATATACTTTCAGGCGAATGCGCCGGTAAAACCGGGCAGCCCTTCTCCTTTCAGCTAAACCAGGGTAAAACCGCTACGATACTGGTAATGCAACAGGGCTGCGGCGGAACCATCATCATCAACGAAGGATTCGGTGGCAGGATCCCATTTGATAGTCTTTTTCAGTTCGCAGGCAATGTTGCCCAGTGTACATACCGTGCAGGTGCGGTGGCCCACTTCCACGGGAACAACAGGATCCTTTTGTTCCTTCACCGATTCGATGAAGTTCACCTGGTGCGGGATTTTGGTCTCATACGGGGTGTTGTCGGTTGTTTCGGGAGCAACAGGCATCCATGCGGGATCGGAAGCTTCGAAAGCGCCGCGGGTAACCATGATCCAACCTTTTTCTCCGATGAATTTCACACCCTTGGTTAATTTTTCATCGAAAGGTTCCGACGTCATCACCGTGCCATTGGCATATTTGAAAGTCATGAATTCGGTGCCGTCGCCCACCGGCGAGATTTCCACCGGTCCACTTTTATCCATTCCCAGGGCCCACTGCACGATATCGAACATATGGGCGCCCCAGTCGGTGGTGAAACCGCCGCCCATCTCCTTGTACCAGCGCCAGGCGCCCCAAATGGTCTCATCCTGTTCGGGATCAAGGGTGATCAGCGGATTCAGCTCATTGTTATAATGAATGGTATCAGGCAAGGGCCCCAACCAGAGATCCCAGTTGAGATCGGCGGGAAGCGTCTCCTCCGGAAGATCATAGGGCTTCGGGGGAGCTCCCACATAGGCATGGGCGGTAATGATCTTGCCCAGGGTGCCGTCCTGAACCAATTTCACGGCATGCTGGAAATTGGGATCGGAACGCTGCTGACTTCCCACGGCCAGAATACGGTTGTTCTCACGCACCGCCTTGCACAGTTCCTGTCCTTCGTGGATGGTAAAGGTCAGTGGTTTTTCGAGATACACATCTTTTCCGGCTTTAACTGCTGCAATGGCGATAAGAGCATGATAATGATCAGGAGTGGCAATCACCACCGCATCGATGTCCTCACGGGCCAGCAAATCCTGATATCTTTCATAGGTCTGCACTTCCGTTGTTTCACCTTTTTCGGCGTAGTGGGCTTTTACCCTGTTCTCAAACCGCTTGCACTTGATGCCATACACATCAGATCCCGCCAGTACCTTAACTCCGGGAATGTTGATAAAACCTTTGAGCAGGAACATCGCCTGACGTCCCAATCCGATGAAACCCAGCCTCAAATCGGGACTGGGAACTACTTTGGGTTTACATCCGCCCAATCCGGGCAAAACTGCGATCCCAGCCAATCCAATCGCAGCAGTTCCTAAAAACTGCCGTCTTGAAATTCCATTTTTGGTTTGTTTTTGCATTTGTCTGATTTTTTGGTTGCTATAAATTAAATGTTATGAACAGGCCGACATTACCTAATGTGCTGTGAAATTAGGGATAATTCAACAAAAATAGGGAAATAAAAAATATTTTTCACCGAAAAAAGAAAATCACCAAACCAAGGTGGCTACCGCTCCCCCATCAAGCCTGACCACGACTTTTTTTCCCCCGGCCCTGACATTTACCATTTTTGTAGCTCCTGAGTCGTTAAGCAGGATCACCACCTTTGTTCCATCATCGTTTTTAAAAGCCACATTGGGAAATCCATCCACCAAGGATGAACCGATCCTGACTGCTCCAGGTTTTACAAACTTGGATGCGTGTGCAATAATATACCAAGCTACGTTGCGGGTCACCCTATTCCCATCAAGGGTCAGCGCCCCCAGACATTGGGTACAGCCGCCCTCCGTGTGGGGATTCTGATCCGGATCGGAAGCCAAATTCCATTCCAAAACCGTCTTGCACCAATTTCGGGGCCCCCCGACAATCAGCTCCCGGATATGCCAGGACAGGTCACCCCCGAAATTGGACGGAGCTCCTACCCATTGTTCTGTGAAATAGATATTTTTATCGGGATAAGCATTGTGGACTTTGGACAGTTCGCCGATCGATCCGCCGTACAGGTGAAAGGCTGTCCCGTCGATGTACTCCCTCGCACCGACATCCCCCAGAACCTCCAAAGGATAATCAATCCGGTCGGCATTGTGGTCATATATAATAATCTTCGTTCGCAATCCTGCATTTTTGAACGCAGGTCCCAGGCTTTGTCTGATAAAGGCAGCCTGTTCACCGGCAAGCATAAGCATACTGGGATTGTTACCGGGATGCAACGGCTCATTCTGCACGGTGATGGCGTCGATCGGTATCCCCTCTTTGGCCATTCCCTGAATATATTTCACCAGATAGAGGGCATACGCATCATAATACTCAGGTAACAGGCTGCCCCCCTTTGATTGCTTGTTGTCTTTCATCCAAACCGGAGGAGACCAGGGTGATCCTAAAATTTTCAGGTCGGGATTCAATGCCAGAATTTCCTTTAATACCGGGATCAACTCCTTTTTGTCGGGATCAAGAGAGAATTTTTTCATTTCCGGATCAGTTTCCCCCGGCGCCAGATCGTTGTAGGAAAAAACCCTGTCGCTCAAATCCGAAGCCCCAATGCTCACTCTCAGGTAACTTATGCCTATCCCCTCCTCTGTGAAAAGCTCCTTTAACAATGCCTGCCTTTCTGTAACCCCCATCCGGCTGATCAGTATGGCGCTGCCTCCTGTAAGCGTATAGCCAAAACCCTCCATTCGTTGAAAAACCTGCGTGGTATCGACATCAATTACGGGAAATGCATTGTTAACAAACCCAAACTTGAGTGCAGGTTCCTCATTCAAAAGAGTTTTTCCGTCCGCACTTGTTAACCAGTACCTTACTGGTACCGTGGTGGATTCAGGGGGTATCCGGTTGTCGTTTTTTCCGTCACATCCCATCAGGATGCAAGAAAACATAAATCCTGTTGCAATAAGAGTGAAATAAAACCGACGCTTTTTCATATTATACCCCATTTTGAAAAGAAAACTACTCCGGAATATCCGGATCTTTCGCACAACAAACAAGTCCAAGGTACTGGTTCTGGATCTAAAAAGATCTTATTGGCAATTCATTCCTTCATGCTAATTAAGTAAATCTTTTCCATTCAGGCAATCATTATTTTTTAAACGGGAGTGTTCCCATAAATATGCTGTACAGCATATCGAATTCTTCCATTATTGTTACCGTGTTCGTACACGGAACTAAAAAAATGTCTATTTTTGGGTAAAAATCAGGTTTATTCCAGAATAGATGGAGAAGTGAATACTTCAAAGCAAATACGGATCAAGGACATTGCCCGGAGGGCCAATGTTTCAATCGGAACGGTGGACAGGGTTTTGCACCACCGGGGTGAGGTGTCGGAAGAGACGCGTCAGAAGGTGCTTTCCATCATTGATGAACTGGGGTATCAGCCCAATATTCTAGCCAGCACGTTAGCTTCCAACAAGCAATATGTTTTTGCCACACTCTTCCCTACTCCGCTTTCCGATGAAGGATACTGGACGAAACCGGTAGTAGGGGTGAAGAGCAAGATCACGGAACTGAGGCAATATGGGATTACGCACGAGTCCTTCACCTACAGTCAGTATGATCCGGCTGAATTTGAAGATAATGCTTTGCGGATGCTCACGCTGAAACCCGACGGAGTCGTATTTGCTCCTTTCTTTTTCAAAGAGTCATTGCATTTGATCGCTGATCTCAAAGAAAAAAATATTCCTTTTGTGTTGCTCGATTCCAACATTCCTGGGCAGGGTCAAATTGCTTATATCGGCCAGAATTCCTTTCAGTGCGGGATGTTGTCTGCCCGGTTACTCTCCATTGTTACCGGTCCCCATGAAAATTTGATGGTGATTCATTATGCCAAAGAGATGGATAACCAGAATCATTTGGTTCAGCGGGAAATGGGCTTTTATGAATGGTTCAGGCAAAAAAAGGATGACCGGACGATCCGGACTTTTGAGATCAACGACGGGGATCTTTCTGCCTGCATCAATCAATTGTCGGTTCTGATTGACTTGTGGCATCCGGCCGGGATTTTCGTGACCAACTCAAAGGTATATCTGGCTGCGCGGACTTTGGAACTGTCCGGAAAAGATCAGATCCATCTGATCGGGCATGATTTACTGAAAGAGAATGTCAGTTACCTCCGCAAAGGTATTGTCGATTTCCTGATTTGCCAGAGGCCAGAAGAACAGGGTTACAATGCAGTGGACACGCTTTTCAGGAATGTCATTCAGAAAATCGCTGTGAAAGAATGTAACTATTCGCCCATTGACATTGTCACCAGTGAGAATCTCGATTTTTACAAAGAATTTAAATAAATAATACGTATGAAACCACTATCATTTGAAGATTTAAGAGGTAAAGTGTGTGTGATCACCGGCGGAGCCGGAGTGATTGGCACAACCATGGTGCAAGCGCTGGCATCTGCCGGTGTAAAAATTGCCATTGCCGACATAAACAAGGAAGTTGCTGAAAAAGTAGCCTCTGAAGTTGCCGGTGAGTATAATACACCCGTCATAGGGGTTGAGGCCAATGTATTAGACAAGGAATCCCTGTTAAAAGCTAAGGAATTCATCAATGGAAAGCTGGGTCCCATCGACATCCTGATCAATGGTGCCGGGGGGAACAGTCCCATGGCAACTACCAAGGTTGAACAAATGGAGGAAAAGGATCTCGACCATTTGGAAGATACCTTTTACGGGTTACAGATGGAGGGATTTGACAAGGTGTATGGGCTCAATTTCAAGGGTACTTTATTGCCTACTATGGTTTTCACCGTGGACATGCTGAAGAACAAAAAAGGGGTTATTCTGAATATCTCCTCCATGAATTCCTATAAACCGCTTACCAAAATCCCGGCCTATTCTGCGGCCAAGGCTTCAGTGAACAACTTTACCGAATGGCTGGCTGTTCATCTGGCTAAAGTAGGAATCAGGGTGAATGCAATTGCTCCGGGCTTTTTCATCACCAACCAAAATCGTTTTCTGGTGCTGGATGAAAAAACCGGAGGCTATTCGGCTCGTGGTCAGAAAATCGTCAACAGCACGCCGATGGGAAAATTCGGGGAACCGGAAGATTTGCAGGGTGCCACCCTCTTTTTGCTATCTGATATCTCCTCTTTTATTACCGGAATTGTTATCCCTGTGGACGGGGGTTACAGCGCTTACGGAGGGGTTTAATGCATTTTTATAATCATATTAACAATTTAAAATACAATCAGATATGAGTATTCAGTTAAAAAAAGAATTTAAATATTCTCTGTTGGTTCCGACCAGCATGGGAGTCAGAATTACGCCGGTCAACGGACAGCCTGTTCATTGCAGTAACCTTTATGAGATGCATGCTACCAGCGCTGAAACCAATGTAGCCAGTATTGCATCTTTTCTGGGTCTTCCTGTGAAGGTGCTGACCGCATTTGTGAAAGACAGTCCGATCGCGGCATTTATTAAAAGTAACCTTCGCAGCCGCAATATGGATTATGAAGGGGTTGAAGTTCCGCAGGGTGGCCCCTGGGGTTTCCGTCACCAATTTAACATTGCCGACAGCGGTTTTGGTACCAGAGGTCCCAGGGTGCAGAACGACCGCGCTGGTGAAGTGGGAAGGAC
>CAZLDP010000187.1:0-5806 GCA_964558145.1 uncultured Prolixibacteraceae bacterium
ATCCCGGGTCGAGTGTGGTATAAACGCCGGTGTCATTTTTGGCATTGGATGTGGTGCTGGCTGTAAAGTTGGGTGCATTCCAGTAGTTGTTGTTCGCCATGGCCACAATGTTAGTGGCCGTTTGATTGGAATAATAACCGAGGGTATTTGCCAGTATGTTTTTGGTGAAGGTAATCTGGTTGGATGCGAGACGAATGTAAAGGATTCGCCGGGAGGTACCGTCACATACTTTGTTGAAGGTATTGTTGCTGATATGTATGACACTGGTTATACCCGGGAAATTAGTGGATCCGCCTGCATCCATCCGGAAGAAGTCTCTCGAAAGAGCACTGTTATAGGCCGTATTCTCCGTGTAGGTAAACCTCTTGGCCATTCCGTTCCGGAAGTCGATAAAGTCGCCTCCATTGCATTCGATATTGAAATAGATGCATCTTTGGATGGTAACCGACTCGATCAACGCGGCCACATTCACGTACAGGGTACCCTTGGTGTAGTTTTTAATGATGCAATCTTCGATCGAGAGGTCACCGTAGGTGCTGCCCGGAAGGGCTGTGCCGTAAATAATCATCTGGTTTCCTGAGACTGACCCTGTACCGTCAAGGACCAGGTCTTTCAGACTCAGACCGGCTCCGTCTTTCAGATAAAAGATGGTCCCGGTCAGCACAGGTTTGTCGTAGGGTCGTGCTCCCTTGATTCCGATTGTTTTGGTGATATTGATCTCCTGGGCGCTGTAGTCGCCGGGCATCAGGGCAAAGACGTCGTTGGCTTGGGCAGCCTCTAAAATAGCTTTGAGATCATCGCCGGGATTTACCTGAATGGCGCCTCCCAGATCGATGAGGGTGGTGAAGGTGACTGTTCCGCGGGTTTTGGTCCCGTTCATCAGCTTGGCCACATAAGCGACTTCACCTGTCAGCCCGGTCAGAGATGCAGAACCTGCCGATATTTCTCCGGAAGTGACCGTATGGGTGATGTTTCCCGGAGTCAGCACGATCTGCGTGGCAGTTTCTCCCGCAGGCCATCTGAGGATCACTGAATTATGGGTGATTTCCTCGGGTTTTACATCATAAAATATCTGTTCGGGATCGGTTTTGAAGGTGGCACTGACCCATTTGGAGTCTGTCATATTTTCACCTGTGGCTTTCACGCGTACCGAGTAGTTGGTTTCACCCCCGAATCCCGTAACGGTTAACGGAAGTTGGTTGAGAAGGATGCCCGGCAGGGTTTTCACCGGGGTTCCGCTGAAATCTTCCAGACCGTTTTCAAAAAATTCCACAGTATACGACTGGGCCTCTTTCACCGGATTCCAGATAAGCCTTACCGAGGTTTTATTGACGACCGTTGCGGTCAGGTCCACCGGAGAAAAGAGGCGGCTGACTTCCAGTGAAGTGATTTCAGGCGGCACATCATCGGCACACCCTGCGGCAAGAAAAACCACAGCGAGGCTTGCCCAAAAGCTGAGTCTTATGATTAATTTCTTCATTGTGCTTATTTTATAGATTCCTGATCATTAAAAATTAAAACCATCGTTGTTCAGTTTTCCGTTGCTGGAGTCGATGAAAACCTGCCAGATCGGCCAGAACTGCTGTTGGTCGGGATTTCTGACAAAAAGGGCATCCCAGAAGGTAGTGGTTTCGCCTGTAGAGGTGATTGCCCATGATTTGTTGGAGGGATAACCCAGGCTGGCACCTATGGCATCGGTATCTCCGAAATTGAGCCCGTAAATCTCCACGGTTTCGCCATCTGCCGCTGTTTTGTAATAGATTTTTGCCGGGAGGTTGGCATATTTCCCTGTGCGGTTTTCAAATTGCTGAAGTTTGGATTTTACCTCATTTAGTTTGGCGCTGAGCAGATTCCAGCGGATCAGATCGCCTTTACGCAACATTTCGCCTGTAAATTCGAGCGCCCTTTCGTTGACAATGGCGTTAAAGAAGGCTGTTTTCGATGCGGTGGCCTGGGTCATGAAGGCATTCACCATGTCGGTGTGGCCAGGGTAGGCCCTGGCGCGCACTTCCCTCAGGTAGGGTGCGGCATTCGCAGGACCTTCCAGTTCGTTGATGGCTTCTGCAGCCATCAGCAATACGTCGGCGTAACGCATATAGAGCCAGTTCAAACCATCGTCGTTGGTGCTGGTCACTCTGCGTCCCGCTTCCTGGAAAAGCCATTCATAGCGGTATTTCCCGAACATCCATCTACCTGCGTTGGTAGGCGCCTGGATTCCGTTGGTCCATTCATAGGGTACGCAAGTCACATCGCGACGCACATCCTCTTTTTCGTATTCATAATACATAACGGGGTTGGGACCGTTGGTTCCGCCCTTGTTTTGGCCGGTATATTTATCTGTATTGGTGTGTCTGACGCCCAGGTCAAAAATCACGCGGCCCCTACCTTCGCTGAAGGGAATCTCCCAAAGGATCTCCTGGCCGGCAATGTACTGTTCCTTGTGAAATGCCTTAAAAACGCCTTCAAAAGTTTGCAGTTGGGCTTTCCCGCTGTTGATCACATCGAGGCACTCTTTTTTTACGATGGCATACATCTTGTCGGGGGCCAGGTCGGGATCGTTACTTCGGCGGACCGTTCCGTCGCTCCGTTGCGAATAGCCGCCGGCAGCAAGTGCCAGACGAGCCCTCAGGCCTTTCACAAAGGCCTTGTTGATTCGTTCCGTGGAGCGGGTTACTGCAGTTTCGCCAGGCCAGGCCACCAGTTCTGCAGCTTCTTCCAGATCGGCAAGCAGTTGCTTGTAGATGAGGTCACGGTCGGCCCGGGGTAAATAAACCGTTTCTGAATTGACCGGTTCAAAACGGGCAGGCACATCGCCCCATCCTTTGAGAAGATCGCTGTAAACCACAGCCCTTAAGGTCAGCACTTCACCCAGTATTTGGGCCAGATCCCTGTTGTTGGCCACATCACCGTAAAGCCGCAACCCGCGGATGGCAATGTTGGCCCGTTCAATGCCCTCGTAAAACTTTGCCCAGGCATTGTTTTCAGTATTCATCTGGCTGTTGTTGACATTGGTGTTGTAATTCGACAATTTGGCTTTGTCGTCGTTGATGTTGCGAAGAGAAAGATAGACCTCGCAATCGGTATTGACCCCGTAATTGACTAAATACCTGCCCCGGTAAGAGTTGGTCTCACAGAATGACTGGATAATACCAGCCACTGCCCCTTCTGCTAAACTGGAATTGGAGAAAATAACCGACTCATCGAGCGACGATTTGGTGGGGGCATCCAGGATATCTTCACAGGAACTAAACACAACAGCCAGCGACAGGATGATTATGATATGATACATTGACTTTTTCATTGCTTGCATATTTTCAGGATTAGAAACTCAGATTCATGCCCAACACCACCGAACGGCTTTTGGGATAAGCAGAGTAATCCACACCGGGTGTGAGGGGAGTGTTACGGCGGGTCGACACTTCAGGGTCGAAACCACTGTAACGGGTCCAGCAGTGGACATTGTAACCGCTTACATAAAACCGCAGGGTTTGAATGCCGGTTCTGCCGGTCAGCTCCCTGGGAAGGGTGTAGCCCAGCGTGAGGGTGTTCAACCTCAGGAAGGAGCCATCCTCTACTGCCCAGTCGGTGAAAACATAACGCGACATATAGGGTGACCAGAGGGTAGTGTTGGCATTCAGGGCGCTCAACTCTGCGGGATCATTGCTGAGGGTGCCGTCTTCTTTCAGGTTGGTCCACCGTTTACCTGCCTCCATCATGGAAATCATGTTGCGCGAATGATACTTGCTGGTGGATGTATATTCCACTTTATTGGCATTGTAGATGTCGTTCCCGTAGCTCCAGTTAAAGGCTGCCGATAAGTCAAATCCGTAAAACCGGGCATTGAGCGTGAATCCTCCGGTATGCAAGGGGTTGGCGTCTCCGATAATGGTTCTGTCCGATTCATTGACAAGGATACTATCGGATTGAGTCGTGTTGATCAGTTTCGGAGATCCGGGCCGGAGGGTACCCACCACGGGTTGGCTGTTGGCCACTCCCTCCTTCAATACCCACTTCCCGTTGATATATCCTTCAAAATCAGATACCTCATAACGTCCCCCGTTTTTATAGCCATACATTTTCCCAACAGAACCTCCTTCTTCAATCCAGTAGTCGGCACCAATTTCAGTGGAGGCCCACCCTGAAATGGCAGAGAAATTTTCCATAGCCCCTAATGAAATGATTTTATTCTGGTTGAATCCGATATTGGCGGCAACACTCAGTCCAAAGTGGGGTTTATCGACGGCAATCCAGTTTGCCGTGGCTTCAATTCCCCGGTTGCGGGTTTTCCCCATATTGCGGTATTGGTCGTTATACCCTGTTCCGGGAGTCGGGAACCTGATCAGAAGATCCTTGGTATTGTTGATATATCCTTCCAGGCTGGCAGTGAGCCGGCCACCCAGGGTGGTCATATCGAGGCCGAGGTTCCGGGTTACGGTAGTTTCCCATTTCAGGTCGGGATTGGCCATGGTGGTTGTTCCTGCCCAGAAACTGTTAAACCGGTTCACCCAGGTGGTAGCCCGCACTTCCAGGGTTTGGGCCATCTGGCCGGAAGGAATGTTGTTGTTCCCGGCTGTACCGTAACTGAGACGTAATTTCAGGTCATCGAGCCAGCTTTTGGAAGCTTTCATGAAAGGCTCTTCCGAGATGCGCCAGGCAACTGCCGCGGAGGGGAAATAGCCCCATCTGTTCCCTTCCGAAAATTTCGAAGAACCGTCGGCCCTGAAAGTGGCGCTGAACAAATATTTGCTTTTCAGATCATAATTAAGCCGCCCGAAGAATGAAAGCAAAATGTTGTCGGGATACAGGTAGTTGTCGATGGAATTGGCTGCACCCTGGGCTGACAGCTTCATGGCATCCTGGAAATCGAAGGTGGACGGGAAGCCGTGCACGGTGGTTTCGTGGTCTTCCTGCTGACCGGTAATGTACTCCTGGCCAAGGAGCAGGTTGATCTTGTGATGGTTGGGTACTATATCCCTGAAATCGTACGACAGGGTGTTGGTGTTGCGGATCACTCCCCGGAGCGTCTTCGTGAAGATGATGGCAGGTTTACCCTGGTTTTCGCCAGCGGGTTTGTTTTTAACATAATAGGTGGTGGTGCCGTAAAAGCGATTGTCGTTGTTTCGGTAGTCATCATACCCGATTTCCGTTTTCAGTTTCAGGTTATCAACGATTTCCCAGGCAACACTTCCTCCCAGGTTATAGGTGGTGCGTTTCTGGAGCCGGTCATTATCGGCCAGGGCGACCAAGGGATGGTAAAGGAAGAAACTCTGGTCGGTTTCATCTGTGTCGGTCAATCCCGGCACCGGGAAGGGCGGGAAGATCATCGCGTATTTCAGTCTGGAATCAGCCGACGATACCTCATTCTGCTCATTGGCTCCTCCTCCTTCAATACGGGTATCGGAAAAACGTACCGAGAAATCAAGGGTGATCTTCTTGACGGGTTTATTGGAGAGTTTAAAAGTGACATTGTCCCGCTTGAAACCCGACATTTGCATGATGGCCTTGTCGCCAATGTGGCTGTAGCTGAAGGAATAGTTGGTTTTGTCGGTGCCGCCAGTCAGGGACAGATTGTGGTTGAAGGAGAAACCCTGACGGCCAAATACCTGGGCCTGCCAGTCATTTCCCTCCACCTCCCGGTAAAGGTCCATATCCTGGTAGTTCCCGTACATGCTGTTGAATTTATTCACTTCATCGGCAAGCAGAGCTCTTTCATACTGCCACTCCACAAAATCGTAAGGGGAAAGGACCTCTAATCTGTTGGCCAGTTTTTTCCAGCTTGAATAGGCATTGTAATTGACCCTTAGTT
>CAZLDP010000188.1:0-5789 GCA_964558145.1 uncultured Prolixibacteraceae bacterium
TTGTCAAGGCTCCCGACCGTAGGGAGGGACTTGTATAGCCTTGACATGAGCCTGATATTCAGTTGCTTTGTTTATCAGATCAAGAAAGTGGTTCTTTTCATTTGGGAACAACTTTTCATTATGTATTTGCAAAACTAAGCCGGGAAGATTTTTTTTAAAAAATCAGAGTCGTTCAGACACACTTTTTGAAACACTATTATCAGGGAATGATCGCTTATGGGCGCTTACCGGAAAAGCCTTCCCTTGACTTGGAAGCCATTGACCCTATGGCTTTAAATTTGTAATTTTATGTTGAACTCATCAAAAAATCTGTCTGATCTTAATCTGGACTTTGATAATTGAACTTTTGTACTCTTTTCCCGGTTCGTACCTCAGTCGTGTAAATATTCCCCTTTGAATCTGTTGCCACATTATGGACCCAAATGAATTGACCGGCATATCGACCCATCCGGCCAAAGATTCCTGCTTCCTTCAGGTTGTCACGCCGAAGTATCCGGATGCATTGATTCGTACCATCAGCAACATAAATAAACATTTGAGACGGGTCGTTTGAAAAATCGATGTCCCATGCAGAACCGAGACCCGATGTATTTTTCGATATGAATTCTTCGAAAATAAATTTGCCGTCTTTTTGGAAAACCTGAACCCGGTTGTTGATTCTGTCAGCCACATAGACGAATCCGTCTTTGGAGATTCTTACCGCATGAGGTGTATTAAACTTCTGTAATACCGGTGTATCCGGTTTATAGAAATCATCGGGATTCTTTCCGTATGCTCCCCAATGCCTTTTGTATTTTCCGGTAGAAGCATCAAAGACTATGATCCGGTTATTCACATAGCCATCTGCAACATAGATTTCATTTGCAGCTTCATCTACATCGAAATCGGTTGGAAACCCTAACGAAAGGGTATCATTATTTCCTCCGGTTACTCCAGCCAATCCGATTCCCAACAGGAAAGAGCCGTTTGAATTGAATTTTAGTACCTGGTGGTTACCTTGACCTCCGCCTCCGATCCAAACATGACCTTTTTTGTCCACAAATAAACCATGTTCAGATTCTGCCCATTCAAAACCTTCTCCCAGACCTCCCCACGCCTGAACAACATTTCCTTCTGGATCAAACTCGATGACGGGTGGCGCAGGAGTAAAAGGATATTCGTCGGGGGACAAGCTGTTTGAAACTTCTTCTTCTCCGATGCTTTTGGGCCGGTGAATAATCCAAACATGATCTCTTGAATCGACTGCAACTCCCGAAACCTGACCAATCAGCCAGTTGTTCGGCAATGGTTTCGGCCAGTAAGGATCCACGCTAAAATTAGGAATTGTGTCTGCTGAAACAGTTGTTTTCTTTTCTGACTTGATACAGCACGATGAAAGCAAAAGAAGATGAACTAAAACGAAATAACAGAATTTCATGACGATCGTTTTATATGGGTTGAAAATAATCTTTTCGACAAGCGTTGCTTAATGAACATCTCTGTTCAGCGAGGATACCCGCAGCATGTTTAGGATAACTTTTCGCGGAATTCGCGTAAAAAGGATTTTTTCTCTGTAATCTTCCTTCCCATTTTCCCACAACATACCCACATCTCCATTTTTTAACAGCGTCAGGTCTGAATATCCGGCAGGACCAGGTCCGATTAACATTTCGATCGGGAACGTCAATGCCTGATCATAGCTGAGTCTCAGAATCAGGTTGGTTCTGTTTGGACCTTTGATCCCCGACCAAAGCAGCAGGTTATCAGAACTTTTGCCTTTTAAGGGATAGCTTAATATGCCGGCGCAAATCTGCGCACAAACTTGTCCTTGTTCCGGTTTGCTCCAGGTCTCTCCCCCGTCGTTGCTAAAGGCGGTCCATCTTGCAGGATAGTCCGGAATGCTTTGACGTGCATCAATCATTAACCGGCCATCAGAGAGCTCAACAATTTGGTTTTCGTTGGTGTTTACTTCTATCTGCTGACCTCTTTTCCAGCTTTTACCGCCATCGTCACTATATAAGGCGAAGGCGGCTCTTTTCGAAGGATCATCTTCAGGTAATCCGGGTGCATTGGCGTATGCAGGGATAATCAGTCTGCCAGTACTGGTCTGAATGCCGTGACCCGGCCCCAGACAGGTGTAACCCCATTCTGTTGCACGCGCCTGATCAGTAATATCTTTCGCATCAGACCAACTTGTGCCGTTGTCATCGCTGAAACGTATCATCACACGATTGTCTGATGTTCCAGGGCGGCTGCGTTTACTGCTAATCCCAGGTTCCCACAAGGGGTAAATTATAATAATCCTGCCGCTTTTGTTGTCCATAACTGCTGTCGGATTCGAAGCAGATCCACCTTCCTTTGCCTTTTCCAGGATATGAAGCGATGACCAGGTACGGCCTCCGTCATGGCTTAATTTATAGACTAAGTCAATATGACCGCGCCCCGGATCTCCCTTGTTGTCCCGACGGGCTTCGGCAAATGCGATAAGAGCGTTGTTTTTTGCCTTTATCACAGAAGGGATGCGGTAAGTGTGATAACCGTTTTCACCACTTTTGAAAACGGTATGATGCTCTACAGTTTTAGAAGCACCGAGCACAGTCATGGTGCCCCCTACGGCTGTAAAAATGGCCGGAAAACAAATCAAACAAATAAGGAGTGGCGCTGTTGCAATCTTTCTTTTAGAATTCATAAAGAGCTTATTGATAATTAGAAATGGTCTTTAACCAGATGAAGGATGCGGGTGAACCATATCCATGGCTAATCCAGGAAAGACGGTCTTTCCCTTTTTATTCTGGTCACATCTGAAATAAGTCACTTCCATTCGATTTTATACGAAATTGTCAATACCTTAAAATGATTGATTGTATACAATTGGAAATATTTATAACTCTTTAATCTGCTAATATAGCTTATTTTGTCGACAATCAGGGGAAATTGTAAAATATTTTTTAGATTTGATGTGGTTTAGTTGGATTAGCTATGGATTGAATCTTAAAACACCTGAGGCAGTGAATTTTATATTTAGAAAGACATGAATAATGGTTTAATTGGTGCAAGCATGAGAAGAATACTTTTTCTGATCTTGTTTTTAATTTCATGTGGCATGAAGCCTGGAATTCCCCATGTGATTATTGATGCTGATACGGATAATGAACTGGATGATGTACTTGCCATTTCAGCTGCAATTCAGTCTGGAGCGGTGCAGATTACCGGAATTACGGCTTCACAATGGGAAGGCGGAAATATGAAGCCCGGTGGGAACATGAAAGCGTGTAAGATTGAAAAGACTGCCTATACAAGCTGGCTGGTGAATAAAATTATTTTGTTGCTTCTGAACATGGAGGATACCCCTTGTCTTAAAGGAGCAGAATTTCCGGTAGTTTATGGCAGGGGAGAAAAAGAGAATGTGTTGCAAAAAAACCTCGCTTCAGATTTTCTTATTAAGAAAGCCGGAGAGCTCCCTGATGGTGAAAAAATTACGCTGATCTGTCTTGGTTCTTTAACCAATATTGCATCTGCCATTTTGTCAAATCCGGATATAGCAAAGAAAATATCACTTTATTGGGTAGGAACATCCTATGATTTTAAAAACAATACTTGGGGCAGGGTCGAGTTTAATGCGGCCAATGACCAAGATGCTTTGGACGTTGTGCTGGATGCAACGGACCTGGAGCTTCATATCATGCCGAACAATGTGAGCGGTAAACTTAGATTTGATAACCAGAAATCCTTAGCCAGGTTAGAGGGGAAGAAGGGTATATCCGCCTTCATTAAAGAACGCTGGGAATCCATCATTGAGGGTCATAACTGGACTTCATGGACCATGTGGGACCTTGCCCTTGTTTATGCAGTTATTTATCCGCAATGGGCTGAAGAAAAAGTGGTTCATACTCCTCCGGAGAACATTCAAAGGGAGGTAAATATTTATTCCAATATTAATAGCAAATTGATGTCAGAGAAATTCTGGGCCGATTTAGAATAGCATCAAGTTCTTCTTTAGAGAGCACCATCCTCAGTTTTTAAATAATATTTGTTCAATAATATAAAGATGAATACAACTTCGAGAAGAGCGTTTATTAAAGCATCAGTTATTGGCAGTACTGCTTTGTACACAGGCCTTCCTATTTCCGGATGTAGGGAGTCTTCATGGTTCACAAAAAATGCTGAGTTAATCCAGTTGTGCCAGGAATTGCTGCAGGAATGGGGAAAAGCTTTACTGCAGCGGACGACTCCACCGGATTATATGATGTGTCCTGCCTGCCATAGGATTCATGGGCGAATGGGGGATGCTTTTTACCCGTTTTTGTATTTGGCAGACCATAACCAGGATAATGCCTATGTTGATGCTGCACTCCGTTTGTATAATTGGATGGAAGAAAATGTTAGCAAACCTGACGGCTCATGGGCAAACGAAATCACAAGTTCCTGGCACGGCATCACTGTCTTCACGGTGATTGCGCTTGCTGAAGCGTTGAAATACCATGGGCAAATACTGGATCCTGAAGACAGGCTTAGGATTGAAGACAGGCTCAGTAAAGCCGGGAATTACATATCAGAAACATTCACAATTTCTTATGGAAATATTAACTACCCTGTTTCGGCCACTTATGCATTGGCTTTGACAGGGGAATTGCTGGATGACCCCGGATTCAGAGCTAAAGGAAGAGATTTTGCGCATGAATTGCTTCGTTATTTTTCTCCCAAAAACAAATTATTATTTGGGGAGGGGAAGCCCCGGGATGCAACCAGCCCGAAGGGTTGTTACCCGGTTGATCTGGGCTATAACGTGGAGGAATCTTTACCTGCTCTGGTTCAATATAGCCTGCTTACTGGAGATCATGAAGTAATGGAGGCCACTGTGGAGTCTTTAAAGATGCATATGGAATTTTTTATGCCCGATGGCGGATGGGATAATAGCTGGGGGACAAGAAACTACAAATGGACCTACTGGGGCAGCCGGACCAGTGACGGGTGTCAACCGGCATATGCGCTTATGGCAAACAAGGATGAACGGTTCTATAAGGTTGCTTTGCTGAACACCCGCTTGTTGAAGAAATGCACTGAGAACGGCCTTCTGCATGGCGGGCTGCATTATGTTTCTCACGGAGAGCTGCCGTGCATTCATCATACGTTCTGTCATTCAAAAGCGTTGGCCGCCGTTTTGGATCATCAGCCGGAGTACTCGTATAACACGGAAAAAATCAGATTGCCAAGGGAAGAATCCTATGGAGTCAAATTCTTTCATGATATTCATACCTGGTTGGTTTCAATTGGAAAATTCAGGGCTACGGTGACCGGTTATGATGTGGAATATAATCATAAAAACGGTCATGCTACGGGAGGTGCTTTAACCATGTTATGGCATGAACTTGCCGGCCCCATCATTGCAGCCAGTATGAACAAATATCAACTTGTGGAAAAGTCCAATATGCAGGTTGATCATGACCCTGACTCCATGTCGTTGACACCGAGAATTGTTTTTGAGGTTGATTCATTGGAATATACCAACATAAGTGATTTAAAGGCAGAAATAGTATGCTGGCAGGAAGGGCAGGACTGGATTATTGAAGCCAAATCGAAACTTGTTGATCAAAACCAGTTATCCCCATCTACAGGAGATATTCCTTGTAACGTATGCTACAGATTTTCAGATAAAAGGGTGGTTATCAGATTTCAGTGTAATGATCTGCCTGACGGCAAACTGACGCAGATCATTTTTCCCGTAATCTCCAAACAATCTGAATCAGTCATGGTTGTTTCTGATAATTGTATTGTTTTTAAGAAAGAGAAATGTCGGGTGAAGATAGAAT
>CAZLDP010000189.1:0-5770 GCA_964558145.1 uncultured Prolixibacteraceae bacterium
TCTCTTTTGCCCCAAAATTACTGAAAACGGATGAGGTAAAAGGGGGTGTTCATAAATATTCAGGCAGTACAGGAGAAACAAAGGTCAGTGAAGAATGATCGATGCAGCAATTGCATCCCTGATGGCTTCAAATTCCACCTTCTCCAGCTTCAGTTTCCGGTGGAAATTGAGCAAATCGGTTTCCGATTGCAGGGGAACCAGATGAATATGCGCATGAGGTACTTCCATACCCAGCACAAGCACACCTACTCTTTTGCAAGGGATCGCCCTTTTGATCCCCTCTGCAACTTTTTTGGCAAATGCCTGTAACCCGAGATAGGTCGGGTCATCAAGGTCAAAAATGTAATCGGTTTCCTCTTTGGGAACAACCAGCGTGTGTCCTTTGGTTACCGGAGCAATGTCAAGAAAAGCAATGTATCCGTCAGTCTCCGCTACTTTGTAGGCCGGAATTTCACCGTTTATGATCCTGGTAAAAATTGTGGACATGGTCCGTTCATTTATTAAAGTGAGATATCCATGATTTCAAAGGAAATTATCCCGGCAGGAACCTTGATCTCCACCACATCCCCCACTTTTTTTCCTATGAGTCCTTGCGCAATGGGGGTAGATACCGCTATTTTGGCTTCTTTCAAATTGGCCTCGCTATCGGGCACGATCGTATATTTCATGATGGTGTTGTTCTTCCGGTTCCTGATGGTTACCTTGTTCAGGATTTTAACCTGCGAAGTATCAATTTTCGATTTATCGATGATCCGGGCATGGGCGATTTTATTCTTCAAACTGGCAATTTTGGCTTCCAATAATCCCTGTGCATCCTTGGCCGCATCATATTCGGCGTTTTCCGTGATGTCGCCCTTCTCAATGGCTTCTCCAATTTGTTTGGAAATCTTCGGTCGCTCAATATTGATGAGTTGCTCCAAATTTTCCTTTAACTTTTTCAGACCTTCCTGTGTGACATAAATGACCCTTGCCATTTTTGGTTCCTCCGTGATTTGAAAATGCAGTATAAAAAAAAGAGAAAGAATCCTGATTTCTCAGAACTCTTTCGTTTTGCAAAATTAATTAATTTCCTGAATTAAAGCGTTTCAGATTTAAAATAAATAAAGTGAATTATGCTTATTCAAGGTACTTAGGTCGTAACACCTCAGAAAAAATGACAGCCTTCTTCAATGAAAAGTCTTCCCAATAAGAGGCAGTGTCCAATTCTTCGGTGGAACTGATTTTCTTTTGTTCCGTAACCGCCATAATGATTTCATTCCGGGTACCCTCCCCGGGAAAAGTGCGGTCGCTATTCTTTGGAATGTTCACCTTCTTCCGTGCCGGCCGGGGCGGAAAGGTTGCATGTTCTGCCGGAACTTCTTCGGCCGGTACCAGTTCTCTCCTTCCTTCCCCGAAAATTTCATCCCAGGGAAGCGACTCCTTTTCTACCTGCCCTGCCTTTTTCTTTTTAGACTGATTGATTGCGGCTAACACTGTAAACAGCAGGGTAAGAATTATGATAAGAATATCATCCATTGTCTTAATCTGAAAAATCTTGTAACGATCTAAAAAAAAACGACTAATTTCGTTGTTCCGTTATAAAAGTAGAAAAAATTCTGAAACAAAAGGAGATGGACAGGAAGTTTTTGGTGATTCTGTTGTGGGTGGTACTAATTCCCCTCTCATGCAAGGACGAGCAAAACCAAATCATCCCTTACGTCCCTGTAGCCATTACCGTGAATCTCAATTTATACAATCAATTGACCATTCCGGGAAATTCGGAATACCTTCCGGGAGTGGGTTATGGCGGAATCATTGTCTATTGTCAATTTCCGGGTTCCTATTTTGCTTATGATGCGGCCTGTTCGAATGAGATTCTGGCAAGTTGCCGCGTTGTCAACGAGGGGGTGCTCGGAACCTGTGCCTGTTGCGGTTCGCAGTTTGTTTTAATGGATAGCGCCTATCCCTCAAAAGGACCTGCCCGGTTTCCGCTGCAGCAATACCATGTGTCGGTACTCAACAACGCACTCAGGATTTATAACTAAAAGGAATCCCATGATTCTGTAAGATTCCGGAATTTAGCCCGGACACAGATCACAACTAAAACTGCTTCCGATAAGCCTTGACCTCAATCTTTTTCAGTACCTGTAATGTTCAGGTTTGTAAGGACCTTCAGCGGGAACTCCGATATACTTGGCCTGCTCATCGGTCAGTGTGGTCAATCTCACACCCAACTGTTCCAGGTGGAGCCGGGCTACCTCCTCGTCTAATTTTTTGGGTAATCGGTATACATCCACCGCATAGTTGTTTTTCCACAACTCGATCTGTGCCAGGGTCTGATTGGTGAAGGAGTTACTCATGACAAACGAGGGATGGCCGGTGGCACAACCCAGGTTGACCAGTCTTCCTTCGGCAAGCAGGAAAATGGAGTGACCATCGGGAAAAAGGTATTGATCGACCTGCGGTTTGATATTGATTTTCCGGATACCTTCCCATTTCTCAAGGCGTGCAACCTGTATTTCGTTGTCGAAGTGACCGATGTTGCACACAATGGCCTGATCTTTCATGGCTGCCATGTGCTCGCCGGTGATGACATCACGGTTACCGGTAGTGGTCACGAAAATGTTTCCTTCCGAAAGGGCATCCTCCATGGTTTTCACTTCAAAACCTTCCATGGCAGCTTGTAATGCACAGATGGGATCGATCTCGGTGACAATCACTCGGGCTCCGTATCCCCGCATCGAACGGGCACATCCTTTTCCCACATCGCCATACCCGGCCACAACCACTACCTTTCCGGCGATCATCACATCGGTAGCCCTCTTGATCCCGTCGGCCAGTGATTCCCGGCAACCATACAGGTTGTCGAACTTCGATTTGGTGACTGAATCATTTACATTAATGGCTGGGAAAAGCAGTTTTCCTTCTTCTTTCATCTGATAGAGCCGGTGCACTCCCGTGGTGGTTTCTTCAGACACTCCCCTGATGGAGGAGGCAATCTGGCTCCAGCGCGAAGGGGTGGTCCGGAGGATATTTTTGAGGAGGTCATTCAAACGGATCTCATCTTCACCCTCGGCGGGAAGATCAAGGATAGAGGGATCTTTTTCGGCTAAAAAACCCCGGTGGATCATCAGGGTGGCGTCGCCACCATCGTCGACAATAAGGTGGGGACCTTTACCTTCCCCGAAGTCGAACGCTCTTTCAGTACACCACCAGTATTCTTCAAGTGTTTCGCCCTTCCAGGCAAAAACAGGAATCCCTGCTACAGCTACCGCAGCCGCTGCGTGATCCTGTGTAGAAAATATATTACAACTTGCCCAGCGCACCTCGGCGCCCAGTTCGACAAGCGTCTCGATCAATACGGCTGTTTGGATGGTCATGTGAAGACTTCCGGTGATGCGCGCACCCCTTAATGGCTTAGAATCACTGAACCTTCTCCGGATAGCCATTAGTCCCGGCATCTCCTTCTCGGCAATTCCAATTTCTTTCCTTCCAAATTCAGCGAGGGTTATATCGGCTACTTTGTAATCGGCGTTGACCTTAACGGATTCATTCATTTTAAAAATTTTGCGCAAAAGTATTCAATTTTTATCAATTCCCCAGATCTGACAAAAACTTGATGCGCATCAGCCGGATTACATCTTCCGCAAACTCATCTTCACCCAACTCGGCCAGGGCTGTTTCCACCGAATCATTCTCCGCTTCCCGGAAATAGTCGAAAATCTCCTCCTGCTGTTCCTCATCCAGAACTTCATTGATATAATAATCGAGGTTGATCCGGGTTCCAGAGTTCACGATCGCCTCAATTTCGTTGAGCAGTTCAGAAAATTCGATCCCTTTGGCGTCTGCAATATCCTCGAGGGATATTTTGCGGTCGATGCTCTGGATGATGTAAACCTTAAATTTGGATTTATTGGCTACCTGGCGAACGACCATATCCTGGGGACGTTCTATCTCATTCTCCTCCACGTATTTCTTAATCAGGGAGACAAACTCCTTCCCGTAGCGTTGGGCTTTTCCCTGCCCAACTCCCTGTATTTTCTGGAGTTCATCGAGCGTGATCGGGTACTGTATCGACATGTCGGCAAGCGAAGGATCCTGGAAGATGACGAATGGCGGCAGGTTGAGTTTCTTTGCCAGGCTTTTGCGCAACTCTTTCAGCATACTGAACAGTTCCGGATCGCCGCCTGATCCTCCTGCGGGAGCTCCCGAGGCAGAATCATCCTCCTCATCCTCGTAGCGGTGGTTTTTGACCAACTGGAAGGGCTGTGGATTTTCAAGAAAAGCATGCCCTTCGGGGGTTATCTTCAGAAGGCCATAATTCTCTATGTCCTTGGTAATCAGGCCTGCAACCATCGACTGTCTGAATACTGCATTCCAGAAATGCTCATCGTGTTCATCGCCCGAACCAAAACTCTCCAGCTCATCATGATGGAACGATTTTACTGCTGCGGTCACTTTTCCGACCAGAATATCAGCAATATGTTCAGCTTTGTATTTCTCCTTTACTTCGATTATGGCCTCAAGGGCACGTACCACTTCATCGCTGGCTTCAATTATTTCCTTTGGATTCAGGCAATTATCGCAATTTTCACAATTTTCGCTCTCATATTTCTCTCCGAAGTAGTGAAGCAGGATGATGCGCCGGCAAATGGCAGTTTCGGCATAGGAGACTGTATCAAGCAGCAATTGTCGTCCGATCTCCTGCTCGGCTACCGGTTTACCATGCATGAATTTGTCGAGCTTCTGGATATCCTTGTAGCTGTAAAAGGTGATGCATTTCCCTTCACCCCCGTCGCGGCCGGCACGGCCTGTTTCCTGATAGTACCCTTCCAGGCTCTTGGGAATATCATAGTGTATCACGTAGCGCACGTCGGGTTTGTCGATGCCCATGCCAAAAGCGATGGTGGCTACCATTACATCGACTTCCTCCATCAGGAATTTGTCCTGGTTGGCCGAACGGGTAGCTGCATCCATGCCGGCATGATAGGGAAGCGCCTTGATTTCATTGATCCGGAGGATTTCAGCCAGTTCCTCCACTTTTTTTCTGCTGAGACAATAGATAATTCCCGATTTTCCTGCATTCTCCTTGATGAAACGGATAATCTGGATTTCGGGTTTCACTTTGGGTCTTACCTCATAATAGAGATTGGCCCGGTTAAAGGAGGCTTTGAAAACATTGGCGTCGAGCATCCCCAGGTTTTTCTGGATGTCGTGCTGGACTTTGGCCGTAGCAGTTGCGGTCAGGGCTATAAGCGGCGCAAATCCGATTTCCTGAATGATCGGGCGGATACGCCGGTACTCCGGCCTGAAATCGTGTCCCCATTCCGATATACAGTGGGCTTCATCAACCGCATAAAACGAAATTTTGACATTTTTCAGAAACTCCACATTCTCTTCCTTGGTGAGCGATTCGGGCGCTACATACAGCAACTTGGTTTTTCCGCTCAACACATCGTCTTTCACATCTTGTATGGCCGATTTAGACAAAGAGGAATTCAAGAAATGGGCGACATTGTCATCAGTGGATAGCCCCCGCATCGAGTCAACCTGGTTTTTCATCAGGGCTATCAGCGGAGAGATTACGATGGCTGTTCCCTCCATGATCATGGCAGGCAATTGGTAAATCAGCGACTTTCCTCCACCGGTGGGCATCAGAACAAACGTATTGTGCCCACCAAGTACACTCCGAATAGCAGCTTCCTGTTCTCCCTTAAACCGGTCAAATCCGAAATATTTCTGAAGATATTCAGTTAATTGTAAATTTTTCAACATTAGTTCTCCTTTACTA
>CAZLDP010000190.1:0-5763 GCA_964558145.1 uncultured Prolixibacteraceae bacterium
GTAGAGCGGTTTGCCTGTCTGGTATTCCTGAACCCATATTTTGCCGTTCCGCTGTATTTCAGCGCGCATGTGGGTCGAAAGCGCATTCACACACGAAACGCCCACCCCGTGCAATCCCCCGGATACCTTGTAAGAATCCTTGTCAAATTTTCCCCCGGCATGAAGAACGGTCAGGGCCACTTCGAGTGCCGAACGGTTTTCTTTGGTGTGAATTTCCGTGGGGATTCCCCGTCCATCGTCCTTTACCGTGATGGAATTGTCCACATGAATAATAACTTCAATATTGCGGCAATATCCGGCCAGCGCCTCATCGATGGAATTGTCGATCACCTCATAAACCAGATGGTGCAAACCACGCTCGTTTACATCCCCGATATACATGGCCGGTCTTTTCCTTACCGCCTCAAGCCCCTCAAGTACCTGAATACTGTCGGCGCCGTAATTTCCATTCCCATTTCCGTTTCCGTTTCCGTTCATTCCCGCATGGCTATTTTTTTCCAATTCGCTCATTGTTTTCTACGATTTTTTCCGATTTGTTTCCCGATGGTTCAGTCCTAAAAAAACTTCCTTTCCGGAATGGGGGAAGCTTCAGGAAACAATTGATACACAAAAAATTATATAAGTGCAGACTTGTACTGAACCATCGTGCAAATATAGCAAAATAACCCGTGAAAACAGCGGTTTCACGGGTTAGAATGGGTTCAATTGTTGATAATTTAATTCTGTGCTTCCGGTCAGAAGGAGTAGCTGATTCCGGCAAGGCCGTTGAAGCTCTGTACCGGATAGCCCAGCCATCTTTCATATTTCTGAAGGCCGAAATTGTTGAGTTGGGCAAATACGGCCAGCTTACGGGTAATGGCATAATTTCCCCTGAGATTGATATCAAAGGCGGTTGTCAGGGGGTATTCCCTGATTTCGGGGGAGAGAACTCCCGAAGGGATATCATATTGTTTGACCAACCCGGTACGGTTCCCAATCGCGTAAAGGTCGGCCGACACGTTGAAACGGTCGTTAACGGCGTAGTTCAGCGAGACGGTCGCGTCGAAGGAGGGCATGTTCCAGGGTTTCTTTTCGATGGTCAAAGTGTATTTATACACGTTGGCGCTGAAAAGCAGATTGAGTTTGTCGCCGGCATAGTGGGTGATTTCCCCGTTGAAGCGGGTAGTTTTCAGATCGTCGTACAACACCTTGAAGGTGTTGTCCACATATTGCGGACCAGGCAACGGTCCCTCCGCAGGAAGCTTGAACCCTTGCAGGTAATAAAAGGGATGGTCGTCGGATGCAGAATAATCGACCTGAATTTTGAAATTGGTGCGGGTAGACAATTTTCCATCAAATCCTCCGAAAACCCTGTACTTTTCAAGATAGTTTCTCACACTCAGTTCAGGATCGACGAAAGGATTGATTTCAGCAATCGCCGAATAATGGTTGTGGTAATACTCTCCGTCGACCCCTGCAAATACGTTGATAATCTCCTTTACCGGAGAGAAATTGAACCTGACATCAGGGGCGATTTTAAAGGCGGCTTTATCCACCTTACCTCCCACAATCCACGACTTGAATCCTGCTTTCAGGTTAATGGTTTCGTTTCCAATGTAAATGGCCGGTTTAAAAAAGAGCCAGGTCTGTTTTCTGCTCGTTAATCCATGCAGAAAGGTATTCTTCAATGTATCGGGGAGCAGTTTGACTATTCCGTCAATGGGCAGCATCTCCAATTGCGAAGAGTAGACCTGGGAGACTCCCGAATATTCAAATCCAGCATTCAACAACAGGGAGAAGCCTTCATGCGGCCTGTTGAAATCCATGCTGAACCGGGCAAAATCCTCCCGTTGACCGGTTTTGACGCCAAAACGATAATAGGCAAAGTCGAAACCCGCCGACGGATCTTTCCGGGTGGCATAAATATTCTTCAGGCTCAAGTGGATCCCTCCCCGGGTGAATGTTTGTTTGGCACCCTGGAAGCCATAATCCTGATCGGGAAGCTCTATAAAAGCTGGGATAGAGTCGGAAGGGGCGTTTCCGGGATATCCGTAGTACCTGAATCCACTGTGGTCGACACCCAGATTGACCGAAAGCGTCGATTTCCGGAACATGTGTTTGAGGAAGAGCTCCGCCTCATTGTCCGAAAATGGCGCTTTCACTCTGTCTCCATTAGCCAGCGTCAGTTTGCTGTGCGAAGAGAGGTGCATGGCATGAATGCCGAAAATCGAATTTTTGTTTTTCGTATTGTTGAAAAACAGTTCCCCGTAAGGTTTGTTGTAGTTCCCCACACCGGCGCGAACCAGCCCGTATCCAGGCTCTTCAGCCGGTTTCCCGACTACGGTGGCAGCCTGCATTGTTTTTACCGACAACACCGAAAAAACAGGTTTGCTGTCGATAGAGTAGGAGAAATCGGGTTTCCGCGTTTCATCCGCTTTGATAACCGGGTTCTCCAGGATTTTTTCGGCATCAATGGCGGTAGGGGTGAATGCTTTCACCACTTCTACCTCCCGCCTGAGGGTGTCTTTCTGCCCCGAAGCAGAGAACACAATTCCAAGTATGCCCCAGATTATCGCTGCTATGGCTGAAAAATGTCGTATCATCATGGTCTCTGTTTTTTACTGTTGATTCAAATTAATTTGCAGGGGATTGCCCGGCGTCGGTTCCGATTCCCGTTTTTCCCGCGCTTCCACTTCGCCAAGTTTACGGCTTGCCTCAGCTTTGATCCCGTCATCGTCGACTGGATAATTTTCCAGCAGGCTTTTCAGGGTGTGTTTGGCCTGAAAATCATCTTTGCGATGCACATAGATGTCGGCAAGGAGGATAAAGCTTTTTGCCAGCCAGAATTGGTGCGAGGTGCCTTTGTCGATAAAATCGAGGATCTCTTTTTCGGCATCTGCATAATTCTGTTTTCTGAAGTAAATGTCGGCAAGCAGGTATTTGGCTTCAGCTCCTGTGGCTGTGTTGGTGGCCACTGCTGCATCGCGCATTCCGTTGAGCGCCTGGTCGTAATTACCAAGGTTGTACAACGATTTGGCGCTGATGTACGAAGCTTCACTCTTCAGCTCGGCATTGCTCTTATCGGCTTTCATCACTTTGTCCGCACTTTCAATGGCATCGCGGTATTTTTCGAGTTTGAATTCACACCGCATCTGGCCTGCCAGGGCTTTGACAATGTTCCACTGGTTATTGGAAACGGTTTCCAGCCGGTCGTATAATTCCAGGGCTTCGGTGAACCTGCTGCCATTAAACAACAATTCCGAACCCTTGACTAAGGCCTGTTCACTGAATGCGTTGAGCGGCTGACGTGCCACAAAAAGATAGTGTTCGAGCGATTCGGAATACTTGCCCTGGTTGTAGAGCGCTTCCCCTAAGTAAAACCGGGCATTGAGTACAAAGCTACCGTTGGGGAACTGCTGAAGATACTTCTTCAACTGATTCACCGCATCCGGGTCATTGGCCATAAAGAGCCGTTCGGCAGCCTGGTAGGTCAGGGAATCCTTTTCCGAAGTGGTCACCATGGTGCCGCTCCCTAAATTATTGGCATAGGCGAAGTAGGCATCCACATTGTTCATTTCAATGTAACAGTTTTTAATTCCCATCAGGGCGGCCTGTGCTTCCTGCGTTCCGCCAAAATTCTCTGCCAACTGTTTATAAAACCTGAGTGAATTGGCATAATCCTCCAGGTTGTAATGGATGAGCCCCATCTGGAGAAGCGCTTTAGGATAAAAGGTACTTTCCTTGTATTTGTCGAGGATAACCTGGTACTCCCTGCGGGCCTCGTTGTATTTGCCCTCCCGTTCGAGCGAGCGGCCGGTCTCAAAATAGGCGTTGGCAACGTAGGGGGATTGGGGGTAGGACGAAGTCAGGTTCCTCAACAGACTCACCTTGGTCGCCTGGTTTCCCTGAAGTCCGCTGCAAAAGGCAATCTGGTACAAGGCATAATCGGCATCGTATAATTTCAAGTTAAAAGCCTGCTGATAATTGTACACGGCCTCCGTGTAATTCCTGGCCACGAACCAGGTGTCACCCAGCCGGTTGTATACGTCGGCGATCTTCTGGTTTCTCCTTCCCTGCATGGCATTCAGGTATTTTTTGAAGACAGTCCCGGCTTGGGAGTAGTTTTCGAGCTTGAAATAAGCATAGCCCAAATTGTAATAGGCTTCGTTGTACTCTTCGAGGGAAGATGCCCCCGGGGATTGCAGGAACTGGTTGAAACCCATGATGGCAGAATTGTAGTCGCCGGTACGGTACAGCGCCTCTGAACGCCAGTATCGCGCTCCGGCAGTGATGGAATTGAGATAGGTGTTCTTCAGCGATTGGTCGAAAAGGGAAATAGCTTCCTCGTACGCCTGGTTGGCCATCAGTTCAAGCCCCCGGTAATAGGTAACCCGCTGGTAGGCTTTGTTGATGTCGGGATTTCTGACTTTGATCTTTTCTATCGAACTGATGGCATCGCGGTAATTCCGGGTCACCATGTATACGTCGACAAGGTACTGATATGCCGCCGTGTTGCGTTCCGAATTGGGATAGAGGGTGATGTACTTGTCAAAAGCCCTGATGGTCTCATTGAAAGGGGAGTAGGAAAGCTCGTAGGTGAGTTTGGCATAGTTGAACAATGCATCTTCCTTCACCGCTGCATCAAAATCCATCTCTGAAGCGGCCTCAAAAGCAATCCGGGCTTTCTCCTTCTGAGCGGTCCTCACATAGCTGTCGGCCAGATGATAATAGCTATTCTGGGCAATCTGGTCATTCCCTTTGGAAGCTCTCTCTAAATAAGGAACTGCCTTTTCGTACTGCCCGGTATGGTAGTAACAATACCCCAGAATGTAGTGGTCCTCCCTCGATTTGTTGCCCGGAGTTTCGTGATAATACTCCAGAAACTGGATGGCATCACTAAACCTCCGGACATGGAAATAGGAATCCCCGATGATTTTCGCCAGTTCAGGTTTGTACGACTCTTCCACATCATTGATGATGGGAACGATATAGTTGATCACTTCACCGTATTTCTCCTGCTTGTAGTAAATCTGACTCACATACATGGGAATCACCTTCGAGAAATTGGGATCACCCTCTAACTGGCGAAACCCTTCAAGCGCTTCGTCATATTCGGTTTTCAGATATTTCAGGTGTGACCAGTAATAGAGCGATGGCCTGGCCAGAATATGATTCTGGTCCTTGATCATCACAAATTCGTTGAGCGCCAGGTCGATTTCGTCGGTCATCATGTAGGAATAACCCGACATGTACCCGCATTTCACCTGGTCGGAGGAGGATAATCCTTCGCGTTCCACATCCCCGAGGGTACGCACCGCCAGTTGAAACCGCTGTTTGTCAAACTGGTATTCGCCTAAATAAAACTTTGCATAATTGCTGTACGGACTGTCGGCATATTCCCGGATAAAGTTGTTGAGCATTTTTTCGCCGGTAACATGTTCGGAGCGAAGGGCCGACAAAGCCATGAAATAGTAAGCTTCAGAAGAAATCTCCGATTTCTCGTCAGCCCTTTCCATGATCTTCTCAAACTGCCGGTAAGCAGCATTGTATTTGGCCGACCTGAATAACTCCTTCCCCAGGGCGATCTCTTTCTGCAGTTCGGTGTAGTAGCGGGTCTCCTGTCCCCGAAGCCCCGTAACCGACAGCAAAAGAGCGGCAATTAGAGCAAATAGCTCAGGTTTATTCATCTTCATATCTGGTATTTAATCAATAATTTTCAAGTTTTCCCAAAACCTCCTATACGCTGCAACAGCAAATAAATTCAGCTAAAGTAGTGCTTTCAAA
>CAZLDP010000191.1:0-5734 GCA_964558145.1 uncultured Prolixibacteraceae bacterium
CACTTCGGCTCCCGGAAAGTTAAAAGCCTGGTTTACCACCCGGATTTTTGAGGAGGGTGGCGATTTCAGCACTTTTGTTCAGGAGGCAGAATTCTCGCCCTATCTGAAGTATCTTGGGATTAAAATGCCTGAAGAGGAAGACGGCTGGTACCAGACCGGGAAGATGTACCAGCCTGAATTGGTGGCGGTTTCTCCGGAGGGAAAGGGAATGCCCTTGGGAAAGGTGGAAGTAAGCCTGTATAAAATCGATTGGCGATGGTGGTGGGAGTCGGGCGAAGATTACCTCGCCCGTTATACCAACGGGAGGCATTATCAGCCGGTCATGCGTTGGATGCTCAATAGTTCTGCCCCGAAAGAGAAGATCGACCTTCAGGTGAATTACAACGACTGGAGGGATAACGGCCGTTATCTGCTGTTTGCCCGCGATATGGAAAACGGACATGGTGCAGGAATTACCTTTTACATGTCGGAATGGGGGGGATGGCGGACCGATGCCATGCCCGAAGGGGCCACTATTCTTACCCTTCAGACCGACAAGCAAAAGTACACTCCAGGGGAGAAGATCAGGGTCACTCTTCCCTCCACGGCCGGAGGTAAACTCCTTGTCAGTTTGGAAGATGGGAAACAGGTGAGGGATATTTTCTGGGTCAAGCCGGGAGAGAATGAAACCACCTTTGAGGTGGAAGTGAAGCCGGGGATGGCCCCCACTCTTTATATTTATGTGACCCTGATTCAGCCGTACGGAACTACCCTGAACGATGCCCCCCTCCGGTTGTACGGGGTTCAGGCGGTACAGGTGGAAGATCCTTCGACGGTGCTCCACCCGGTGGTGAAGATGAAGGAAGAACTGGAACCGGAAAAGGATTTTCAGGTGGAGGTGAGTGAAGAGAAGGGGAGTCCCATGACTTATACGCTGGCCATTGTGGATGAAGGGTTGCTTGATCTGACCGGATTCAGGACCCCCGACGCCCACGGCCATTTTTATGCACGGGAGGCTTTGGGCGTCAAAACCTACGATCTTTTCGACTTTGTGGCAGGAGCTTACGGGGCCAGGCTTGAAAAAGCATTTTCCATTGGGGGTGATGAAGACCGGAAGTTGGCCGGCAGCAAGGAAGCAAACCGCTTCCGGCCAGTGGTGCTTTTTGCAGGGCCGTTCACCCTCTCAAAGGGGAAAAGCAAGACACACCGTTTCACGATGCCCAACTATGTGGGATCGGTAAAGGCAATGGTGGTGGCAGGTTCCGGGGGAGCCTATGGAAAGGCTGAAAAAGTGGCAGCCGTGCGCAAATCGGTGATGCTGTTGGCAACGCTTCCCCGTGTGGCTGGTCCCGGGGAAGAATTTTCGCTTCCCGTGGAGGTGTTTGCGATGAAGGAAAATACCCGCGATGTGACAATTACCGTCGATGCCGGGGAGAATCTCTCGGTCGCGGGTGTGGAGACAAAGCAGATCAGTTTTGACCGACCGGGGAGCCGGATGGTCTGGTTCAGGTTGAAAGCATCTTCCACCACTGGAATCGGGAAAGTAAAGGTCACCGCATCGGGGGGGAATGAAATTTCCACCTTTGAAACTGAAATGGAGATCCGTAATCCCAATCCACCCGTAAGGATTGAAAAGACAGCCCTGGTTGAATCCGGTCAGCCATGGTCCGAAACGGTTGCCGTGCCAGGTTTACCCGGCACGCGGGAAGCTTTCCTGGAACTTTCGATCATTCCCGGCCTCAACCTCTCCAGGCATCTCGACAACCTCACCGGTTATCCGCACGGTTGTGCAGAACAAACGGTGTCCGTGGCGCTTGCGCAACTGTTTCTTGAAAACCTGGTTCAGCTTCCGGCCGCAGAGAAGAGCCGGATTGAAGAGCATATCCGACAGGCGCTGCAGCGTCTGCTTCATATGCAGACTCCTTCGGGAGGATTTGCAGTGTGGCCGGGGCAGAACAGTGCCGACGACTGGAACTCTAACTACGCGGGTCATTTCATCACCCTGGCGGCACAAAAGGGATATACCCTTCCCGCGGGGATGAAGAACAGGTGGCTGGTTTATCAACTGGCAGCAGCTCGAAACTGGAAGCCTTCTCCGGAAGCCGATCCCTATATAAAAAGGGATGAGGCGCTGATCCAGGCTTATCGTTTGTATTCCCTGGCGTTGGCCGGTTCGCCAGAGACTGGCGTGATGAACCGGTTCAGGGAAGAAATTGGGGAATACCCGCAGGCCCGATGGAGACTGGCTGCTGCCTTTGCGCTCATCGGCCAGCCGGCTGCTGCACGGCAGTTGCTGACTCATCTCCAGCCGGTGGCGCAGGAGTACCCCTGGCATGGGCCTACCTTCGGGAGTCAGCTCCGGGATAAGGCGATGATGCTGGAAACCCTCCTGCTGCTGGACGACCGGAAGCAGGCATTCCCCCTTCTGTCTGAAATGGCAACGGAAATCGGAAACAGCAACTGGCTGAGTACCCAAACTGCAGCCTGGAGTTTCTATGCCTTGTCCCGGTTTTTCTCCGGAAATGCCGGTGCCGGAAATTTTGAAGCCAAAATTGTGGTTCAGGGAAAGGAAGAAGTGGTGAAGTCTGCTTCCCCGTTAAGGAGAATTTCCATCCCGGTTGCCGACGATGGAAAGGTCAGGGTCAGGGTGGAAAACAAGGGCCAGACACCGCTCTATGCCAGGTTTTCCGCCAGGGGAATACCCCTGGAAGATACCACCGGCAGGGTGAACAACAACCTGGGCCTGAAGGTAAACTTCACGGCAAAGGGAGGGAAGCCCGTGGACCCCACCGCACTGCCGCAGGGAAGCGATCTCTTCCTGGAAGTGACGGTGAGCCATCCCGGAACCAGGGGACCTTACCGTGATCTGGTGCTGACCACGGTTTTCCCTTCGGGATGGGAAATCTTGAATGAAAGGTTGGCCGGGATTCCTTCCGGATCGGGCCTTCAGTTCGATTACCAGGATTTCCGCGACGACAGGGTGTATACCTATTTCAGTTTGGGCAGCGGTGAATCCAAAACTTTCAGGTTTGCCCTGAACGCAACCTATGAAGGACGGTTTTTAATGCCTGCCCTGGTCTGTGAAGGGATGTACGATCATCAGCTTTTTGCTCGTCATCCCGGACAGTGGATCACCGTGAGCGGTCAATAAGCCGACATCCGATGCGTACCTGTATGGGAGAAGGCTTGGGCCGGCAGCCACGAAGATTTTTGATTCCTGCGGTGGCCCTGTTGCTTTTTCTCCTCTTTTACAGGAGTGTTCCCCGGCCGTTATTTCCTGAGAATTACTCTCCGGTGCTGGAGAGCAGCGACGGGCAACTGCTGGGTGCACGCATTGCGGCTGACGGACAGTGGCGGTTTCCTTCCCCCGATTCCGTGCCCGCGAGGTTTACAACCTGTTTGCTGACCTTTGAAGACCGCCATTTTTACAGGCACCCCGGTATCAATCCTGTCAGCCTGGTCAGGGCCATGATTCTGAATATCCGGAAGGGACGGATTGTCAGCGGGGGAAGCACACTGACCATGCAGCTTGCCCGGCTGGCCAACCCGGGGAAGAGAAGGAGCTATGCCCGGAAAGCTCTGGAAATGGTCTGGGCCCTGAACCTGGAACTCCGGTATTCCAAAAAGGAGATCCTCCGGCTGTATGTCAGTCATGCCCCTTTCGGCGGAAACCTGGTAGGTCTGGAGGCAGCCTCGTTCCGCTATTTTAAACGACCTCCCCACCAGCTTTCCTGGGCCGAATCGGCAACTCTGGCCGTCCTGCCCAATGCGCCTTCCCTGATTTTCCCCGGCAGGAACGATTCGCTCCTGCTACACAAAAGAAACCGGCTGCTCGACCTGCTTTACCGGTATCAGCACATCGACTCCCTCACCCTTCAACTGGCAAAATCGGAACCCATCCCCGGGAAAATGTACCCCATAGAGGACCACTGTTACCACCTGGTTGAATATTCCGCGAAGACAAACAGAGGGCAAAGGATCAGAACAACCCTCGATTATCAGTTGCAGTTCCTTGTCAATCAGTCGGTAACGGCCCATGCCAAACAACTTGCCGCCAATCATATTTACAACTGCTGCGCGTTGGTGGCAGAAACCAGGAGCAGACGTGTACTGGCCTATACGGGCAATGTGCCGCTTCTGGAAGACCGGGAGCACGGGAACCATGTGGACATCATCAGGTCACCCCGGAGCAGCGGCAGCATCCTGAAACCCTTTCTCTATGCTGCCATGATAGAAAAGGGGATATTGGCCCCCCGGCTTCTGGTCGCCGATGTGCCGGTCAGGTTTGACGGATTTTCACCTCTGAATTTCAGCAGGGAATACGATGGAGCCGTGCCTGCTGCAGAAGCCCTGGCCCGCTCCCTGAATGTGCCTGCGGTAAAGATGCTTCAGCAGTACGGGGTTGAACCTTTCTACCATTTTCTGAAGAAGGCGGGGATGACCACGCTCACCCATCCGGCAGGCCATTACGGCTTGTCGCTTGTGTTGGGAGGCGCTGAAACCACCCTCTGGGACCTGGCCGGTATGTATGCCTCGCTGGGTCGCATAGTGGTCACCTATGCCGAACACGACGGCTTTTATCCGGTCGTCCAGTTTAAACCCCTCGAATGGAAATCGGGCATGCCGGAGAGCAGCGACAGGCGTGAGGCAGCCCGCCCTTTTCTGAAAGCCTCGGCTGCCTGGCTGACACTGGATGCACTACAGAATGTCCACCGGCCTGGTGAGGAAACCGGATGGGAGTTTTTTGCAGGCTCCCGTCACATAGCATGGAAGACAGGCACCAGCTTTGGGTTCAGGGACGGATGGGCCGTGGGTGTGACCCCCGATTACGTGGTGGCCGTATGGGCAGGAAATGGCGACGGGGAGGGCCGGCCCGGGTTAACGGGTACCTCCATGGCTGCTCCGTTGATGTTCGGATTGTTTAACCTGCTTCCCGTGGGAAACTGGTTTAAACCACCGGCTGACGAACTGGTGCCCATGCTCTTCTGCCACCATAGCGGCTATTTCCCTTCTCCGGAATGCCCGGTCGTTGATACCCTCCTCGTTCCATCCAATACCCACGTTCCCCAGTGCCCCTTTCATCATTACGTGCATCTCGACCGGGAAGGTAGGTATACCGTCACCGGAAAATGTTACCCTGTGACCTCCATGCAAACCGTGAGCTGGTTTGTGCTGCCCCCTGCCATGGAATACTATTACCGGCGGATGCATCCCGGATACCGGCCTCTTCCTCCACCAATGCCTGGCTGCACCCCTGAAGAACCGGTGATGGAACTGATCTATCCCCGTGAAATGGATCGGCTGTTTATTCCCCGTCAACTCGACGGTAGCGCCGGGGAAATCATTTTCGAAATAGCCCACCGCCAGGGCCAAAGTGCTGTGCTGTACTGGTACATCGACCGCGAATTTATCGGTACCACCTCCTCCTTTCATCAAATGGGACTTCATCCCTCTCCCGGGCGGCACACGGTAACCATTACCGACCAGGAGGGGAACATGTTAGAGAAAAAGTTTTTCGTAGTGGACAAAAAGAGCGCGACAGAGTGAGTGCCTTCCCTCAGGAATAAAAATGCCTTCGGCTACGCCTCAGCGTTCAAAGGTTCCAAGGCTTCGCCGTTCAAAGGTTCAACGTGTTAATTGTTAATTGTAATCCCTCAGTCTCTAAGTCTCTGAGTCTCTTCATTCCCTTAGTCTCTTCTTCATTTTCTGTCGTCGCTCGGCATAGCACAAGCAAGCTTGGCTCTGCACTCGCTCC
>CAZLDP010000192.1:0-5697 GCA_964558145.1 uncultured Prolixibacteraceae bacterium
TTGCTTACCCCGTCGACAGATTCGGTAATGCCGGTAACCTGGCCCCTGGTGTTATAGGAATATGAACGCGAAACCCCGTCGGGCGAGGTAATGCCGGTAACCTGCCCCTTGGTGTTGTATGTATAGTCGGTTGTCTGCCCGTCGGTAACCACATAATCAAGTAATCCATCAGTTTGGTAATACCAGGTCGTTAGTTTTCCATTGGCATTGGTGCTGGTATTCTGTTGCCCGGTACCATACCAGGTGTTGCTAATAGTACCCGCGCTGGGATCGGTAATGGTAAGACGGTTCCCGTTTTTGTCGTAGGTCATGCTTGTTGTAAGCCCATCGGGTGTTAGTGTCGATTTAAGGGTTCCGTCGGGCCAATAACTGTAAAAAGTAGTACCGGCAGGATCGCTGTTAAAATACACCGTACCATCGTTGAGGTAATTGGTAATGTAATTTCTTCCATTCACCTGGCGCGTAACACTTTTCGATGAATAAGAATAGGTCTCGACCGGACCATACAGGGGTGTAAAAGTATTTAACCGGTTATCAGTGACATTATAATCATACGAATTCCAGGTCGAAGGTGTACCGGTGGATGGTTCCGAGAACTTTGACAGCAAACCGCTGGGATGATACTCCTTGTCGGTTTTTACCATCGACCCGCTGAAACTTTTTGTTTCATTCCTGATTTCCTTTCCTGTTTTATCAAACCAGGTTTTAACTGCAGTATTATCGCTACCGGTTTCAGACACATAAAACTTTGCCAGTGAAGGCCCCCCGGTGATGTTGTAACTCCGGGTAATTGTTTTTGTAACACCGGTCGTAGGGGTTACCGTGTATAACTGGTCGGAGTTGTCGTAAGCATAAGTGATTTTATTGCCAAAAGGGTCTGTTTCATCTTTTAATAACCCGGTCGCGGAATAATAAGTGTAAATTGTTTCGAGCCCCAGGTTGGTATTTTTAACCTTTTCAAGGTTCACGCCGGTAGAAGTGTCATAAGTAAACTCGGTTGTTTGTGAAGCGATGCCGGCAGCAGACCTTGTTTCCTTTTTCACATTTCCCCGCGTGTCAAACTCCCTGGTTACAGACCATGACGATGGATCACCTGAGTTAAAAGACTCTGACTTAACCGCTTTAGTATTATCCCAATATAAATAGTTCGTCGATTTAGATAATGTAACGCCTTCCCGGGATAGAGTTTCTTCCAGTCTTGTCGGCCTGCCAATCAAGTACAAGGAAAGATCTTCCTGCGCGTAATAATATTTTTTTCTATGCGTGTGACCGTTCCCATAATCTATATCCACATAATCCAGGTTCCCGTTTGTCGCCAGGTAGTAATATTTGTTGGTTTTGCTGTGACCTGTAAGATTATCGGTATTGGAAGCAATTGAAATATACGGGAATATACGTTTGCCTGAAATAATCTTTTGATCCCATGTATAACTGGCTGTTGAGAGAAGTGTAGAGCCTTTCTTGTTTATTTGCGATGACACCTTAGGGTAATAATAGGTTAAATCAAAACCAATGTTGGTTTCAGTAGTAACTCCCGAAGCACCATTGGTTGCAGTTAGTTTTGAGAAACCCAGAAAACCTTTCCCCTGCAAATGCGCTTTTGCCCCCGAATATGTATAGCTGGTTGTGGTGGTAGGTGTTGCCGTGCCGTTATCGGTTATCACCGATGAAACCAATTGGATTGGAGCTCCCAGGTCAATTAACGGATAAGTTGCCCCGCTACCTTTGGTGTAAACAGATGTATTTGTCATTGGCAAATAGTTTACCGACGTTTTTGCTCCATGGCTGTTAATTATGGTTTGCATTAAATTGTTTAAGGTACCGGATGAACATGAATACAATTTTGTAATATCGCCATATCGATAGAATAATTCTTTGCGTCCATCGCCATTGAAATCCCCAAAAGTGTAACGACCATACCCACTCAGATTGAATACAGTATTAAATGAATATTCGCTAATGTTATATTCATATCCTACCCCGTTATTTAAACATAGAAAGAACTTTTTTGCCGCGTTATTCAAATTTGTCCCCTTCCCTAAAATAACAATGTCTGTTTTCCCATCTCCATTTAAGTCGTTTACAAATAAGTAATTGTCACCACCCGCCAGGCTTATTTTTGGCATATCGATAATTCCTTTTTCAATAAAATCATTTTTAGAATTAAAAAGAACAGACCATACAATATTATGAGGACCTGATGTCTTTAGGACATCGGAGATTCCATCCCCGTTAAAATCACCTATTTTTATGTAATTATTACTGGTTAATTTGGCTGGATAAAAAATCGCGTCGCGAGTTCTTTTTAGTTTATTATTAATCCCTTTAAATTCATAAATCAAATATCCATCCGGGAATAAACATAGAAAATCAGTACACCCATCCCCATTAAAATCAACCACATGCGTCTTCGGGATAGCGTAATGATCAATTTTGCCAAACAGAGCTTCGCCAGCAATAATAGCTTGACCTAAAGCATTAAATAAATAATACTGGCCCGTATCTTCACGAATAGCCATTAATTCTTCCATTCCATCTCCGTTATAATCAACCGAAAGAAATAGTTTATTTATCGAATAGTCAGCAAATAATACGTTATAAGGTGCATTCTGATTGAACCCAGTTCCATTTGATTGGTAATATGTTGCACGATATTGCTTTATTTGATTATTATCACTGGAAATTATCATCATATCATCTTTCCCGTCACCATTAAAATCCCCTGGAACAATAGCCTCCAAGTAACCCGGCAAAGCTCCTTCAGTCACATATTGCATAGTGCCAGTTGTTGAACCAATATGCAACTTCCAATAATATATTGAATTGTTCAGTGAAATTGAAATAAGATCGGATATACCATCACCATTATAATCACCTTCGAAATAATCGATATATTTGATGTTAATTGAATTAGACTCATTTAAACTCTCGGTTTGTTTTGTCCATGCAAAAACCGTTGGGTTCATTTGCTGATTTAAACTGCTAAATTCAGTAAGTTTCGATAATTGCGATTTGTTATTTAAAGTATAAGCAAATTCGTACCTCTTAAATAATGAACTGTTGTTGATTATCTCAATATTATCCAATAAAATATTACGGGTATATTCAGTTCCTCCATAAACATAGGTGCCAATATCATACCGCTGTTTGTAATTGAACTTGATTTGAGCATTATTTCCATTATAGTTAATTTGTATAATTGGTCGTTCGTCATCGTACTCAAAATAAGTATAAGTAATACTATTGTTAAATCTGTCGGAAACTTTATTCAGTTTCCATGAATGGACAGTGGAGCCACTTCCTAAAACCCTTGAGTCGGTTGTATTTCCATATTCCATAATCAGTCCCGATTTTGTATAAACAAGGAAAGACTGCGGTCCCTGGTTAGTGCCGGAAGAACCAACAGCAACAATTTTTGAAAACTCTTCCAGTTCGGTTCCATAGGTACTTCCATCTGTGCCGTATGTTCCTGAACCCAGTAGAATCCTCTTCCCGTCAAGCGCGTATGCATCGTTCAGGTCTCCTGCAATTGAATTAGAAGCGCCATCGTGATAAATTGTTTTATTCACCCTATCAATAGAGGATAGACCGCTGATATTAAAACCGACACCTGTAAATCCATCGGTAAAAGAACTTGAATAATTTAATCCCAAAGAAGGTTGCAGGCCACCTGCACCTTTGGGTACTTCAAAATCAACAGCGTAACTCAAAGAGCCATTTACTTCAATATGCTCATTTAAAGCTTTAACCGGTAATGCTGTATTGATTGCATAAGTTGCCGGGTCAATCGCGATTTGGTAGAATATAGCTCCAACTGTAGGATTAACTATTCGCGCAGTCAGTGTTCCACCTGCCGGGGTATAGGAGTATCCTTTGTCAAATTTTATTGAAAGGACTGCCTCGTGCAGTACTGTTCCCGACTCGGGAACGGAAACAATTTTGTTAACAGGTATTTGTGCAATGCTGTAAAATGCATACAAAATACCGATTAAAGTATATAAACTTTTTCTCATAGTATCTGATTCAGTTTAAGTTTGAGGATTACTCTTTGATAACCTTCCATTCCTTACTTTCAGTCCCGATAATGACCCTCAAAATGTATATACCGGCAGGATTCCGAGATAAATTTATATCCGTATTATTCTGAAACGAACCATTCTGAATGATCAGTTTCCCGTTGATATCATGTACAGTATAACTGGCTTCCTGGATAATTTCAGAAGAAATCTCGAGATGCAAGAGACCTTTTGTTGGATTCGGGTAAATACGGGTGGTTGTTAATCCAATTTTATCCTCAACAGGGTTTGTCGCAGTGAGTCCATTCTCAACGTTTGCATTCTTTAAAGTAACAATTGCCCGTGAGATCCGGTTGCCTGCGTTATCATATCCGAATTCAAAATTGTTCTGGGAATATCCTGTAATTGGAATGAAAACCAATACAAGAATAAACCAAACAAAATAGCTGGTTTTTATTTTGGGTTTCATATGACAGGATTATTTCGAAATTTGCTTTTTAAGCTCTTCTATCTGAACCTGTTGCTCTTTTATAGCCTGAACCAGTACAGGAATGAGATCCATTGTACTAATGCCCAACATTCCTGTTGTGGGTTCCTCATGGATTATTTCCGGGAGTATTTCCTGTACCTCCTGTGCAATAAAACCTAATCTATTTTTAGATGTTTTCAAAACTTCTTTTCTTGATTCTTCCGAAAGCGAGGCATAAAAACTATCTTTTATGTCATATTTGACCGGATTGAGTAATTTTATTGTACCCAAGGCATTCCCAATTTCTCTTATATTTTCTTTTGCTCTTTTATCAGAAGGCCACGTGTCGTAAATTGCTGAAAACACGTGATGTATATAAGCCGCATGAAAGTAATTAGCCGCAGTACCAAGCCCTCCATGATTGCCCACTGCAGGATACAAAGTTGGAATAGTATAAGTGGGACCGTACATCATTGGCCCGACCTTCAACCCTCCGGGGTATGTGTCACCTAACAAAGTAAGTATGCCGCTGCTGTTGATGTCAAGCTGTGAAAAGCAAATTGTTGAAATAGCCATTAAGCCAACAAAGAGTAAAAATGATAATTTTTTCATTTGGTTAATATTTTAAATGGTTTGTAAAATGGTTTGTTATTTTGTCCACCTTGGTGGATAAGAGTTTCCTAAATTATAAACAAGAGCGATTCACTTTTTTTTATACATTTTTTTATACAGGTGAATCCCCCGTAACAATTCGCGTAAATTACGCTTAATGATTGCGAAAATCACGTTTTTCATAAGTTTCTACTTTCTTGCAACTCAAATATCTTCATTTAATGCCATTTATACAAACAACTACCTGTACCTCCACGTAACATTGCTCCCCCGCATAATCACTTGCCGAACTATAAAGGAAATGATGCACTATCGAATTTCCCGACAGATTCAAACCTGGATAATAGCCACTCTTCTCTGCTTCCTGCAGTTTCCTGAATAAGCCTTAATACAGGTTTCGACCTCTATTTTTAAAATCCCTGATTATAGTTCGTGATCTGAAAGTAACTATGGCATTACAAATACTACTCAACTTATCCCCGGTTTGCAACGAGGGGTTGTCCGGGAAGGGATAATGACCAACAGTACTTATTTGCTGAATGATCTGCCCTTTCAGGGCGCCGGCGGAGGATGAACGTTCGCCTTCCCGGGGCGATGCCC
>CAZLDP010000193.1:0-5682 GCA_964558145.1 uncultured Prolixibacteraceae bacterium
TAGCTGCGGTTTTGGAGGCAGTGCCGCTGAAGAGGATGTAACGGGGCGGCTTTTCTCCCGACCTGCGCAGCAGTTGGGCAGAATAGTAAGCCAAAGCAGCGTAGAAAATCAGGATGGGCAGTTTCATCCGCTTGTGGCTTTCCAGCAGGCGGGTATAACTGAAGGTTGAGCGGTTGCCGGCCTCCAGGGCAAAGAGGAGGCTGCTGAAGTCGGCCGAATCCTTGGTATTCTGCAAAATATTGTCCAGGATAGGCTGCATGAGGGTGTCGCCGGTCACGGCTTCACGGGCCCTGGCAGCGAAGGTGCGTACGAAGCCATTGCGGTCGCTATTGTTACGATATTCCCCGGTGGGAAATCCGTCACCGAAGATGGCGTTCCCTGCGAACTTGAAGGAGGAGATCATCTTCGCCCGGGTTGAGTTTTCATCAAACAGAGCGATATCGGTCGATCCGCCGCCGATGTCGACCGAGAGGCTCTGGCCGATCACCGCTGACTTGTAATAGAGGTAAGGGGCGATGCTCTCGGGAATGCCATTGATCCGGCTGCCCGTGGCCTCCAGTCCGAAGACTTCCGTATAGGCCTTTTTCCAGGTGCGGAAGAGAACCCCAAGCTCATATTCGTCCATGCTCACCGGGTAAAACCAGGTGATGGTAGTCTGTGCCGGATCTCCTCCAAGGGCGAGCGTTTTATAGTAGACCAGCAGCGCCAGCAGGTTGATGTAGCTCTCCACGAGAGTTTCATCCCTGAGGTCGGCATAGTTGCTCCACTTCAATTGGGTGCGGATGTCGAGGTATACCGGGAAGTGGATCTTCTCGTAGAGCATGTAGTTGTTGACATGGAGGAAGGGAACAGGCCGCGTGGCGGGGTCCAGGTCGCGGTTTGAGGCCAGGGCCGTCCGCAACGGAAAGTGGACTTTCTCCCCGGGGAGGAGCAGGTAGGGCATGATCTCTTGCTCGAAAACCCGGTCGTCGGCAATATCCTGGAAGTCCACCTCCGGATGATGGATGTCGATCAGCGACTGCCAGAGGGGCTGACTGGCTGTGATATCTAAGGCGCGGGCGTCGTGGTTCCCGTAACGGTACTCGATATGGGTATTGGTGGTGCCGAAGTCGACGGCGAATTTCACGGCATGGTATCCCTTACCGGAAGCTTTCCAGCGGGGTATCAGGCAGCCGCCACCCCTTGGGGTGTTCACCTGCAAGGCGTCAAACCGCCCTGGCGTCCTGAAATAATAGCTCCGCTGCATTCTGCTGCGGTTGCGGAAAACCGGTTCAGAAGGCGGAAGGCGTTCCCCTTCCTCGAAGAAAAGGGGTTGTGAGAACAGCGGTTCATCTGCGCCATCGTCGAGAATCCCGAGGGTATAGGGCAAATCCTTTTTGTCGCTTCGTACAAAGGGAACGATAGCCAGGTGAAGGTCGCTCTTTATCTTGTCGGGGAGACTGTAGACCTTGCGGAAGCGTATTTTACCCCCTTTGACGGGGATTTCGAGGAGCGCTTCAGTTCCCCCTCCTGCCAGGTCGCTGAGGGTAAGCATTCTGGCGGCGCTCTCAGCTCTGAAATAGCGGAAGAAGAGAGGGGTCAGCGGCAGCAGGCAGCGTTGGGCTCCGCATAGCTCAAAGCGGGTGGCATCAACCGGATAAGGCAGTTCGATCATTTTGTCTTCTAAAAAGTTGCCCCCCGACAGCCAGGGATAGGGATCCTCCTGGACCGGAAGAAGGGACTCCCCTTCGGGGTGGTCGTTGCGCCAGGGTACCATGTTGTTCTCGTTCCAGCGGATACCCGGGGTGGTATAGGTCCATTCTCCCGGAAAGCGTCCCTGGGGGAGGACCAGCGGCCGCCGCCCCTGTAAGGGAAAGTCGCTGACAATGGTGAAATCGCTCGTTTCGTTGATGCCCCCCTCTTCCTCGTCCTCCTCGCGCAGGCCCAGGGGAATCCCCAGCGCTTCACAGGCGTCGTTGGGATTGGTGCCCACGGGACAAGGGCGGTAGTCTCCCAGGGAGTTAGCTTCCAGATTGGTGACGGTCCGCATCAGTTCCGTATCGGGAAGGGCCAGACGCACCTTTTCGAGATAGGCGAAGAACTCGGGAAACAGTAGGGGGAAGCGGGGCTGTTTGGCCAAGGCGAAGAGGTAGCGCACAAAAGAGGGTTCTCTGTGGTTCAGCGGAGTGCACCCCTGTCCGAAGAAGGTATGGTCTGAACTGCGAAGACCCAGTTTGCCGCCGGCCTCGCGGGCATCGGGAGCCGGAAGGAAAAGGGTGGCCGGGGAGGTCCCCCCGATCACCTGTCCCGTGCTGCGGTTCAGCAACAGGTAGATCCGCTTCACGTGCTCAAAATTGTAAAGGACAAGGTTGCCGGCATCGGCACGGGCCACACTGTCCTGCTCCCAGTAAAGACGGAGCGTTTCGGCCAGGTGGTTATGGCGGATGATCGCACCTTTCTCCTCTAAGGCCTTGAAGCGGGATACCGGATCGTAAGCCACAATGGCCAGGCGGCTCCGGTATTTCTGCGAGAGGAAAAAGAGCTGCCCCACATCCAGGGTTTCGGATACGAGACGGTGGTAGGCAGTGGTTCCTTCCGACCCGTGGTCGGCGACCCAGCGGAAAGCCGACTTCACCAGGTCGATGCGGGCATAGGGACTGGGGATAGAAGTGCCCACCTCTTTCCCTTCGGTGCGGATGGTGGTCAACTGCGCCGGCGTCAGCGGCTGACTGACGAACCATCCCGTGCCTGCGGCCCCTTCGTGTAATCTGAATACTTTAGCCATAGCTAACGGATAATTAGTTCTTTATCTGACAGTACTTTTTCAGTGGAAAGCCCGAAGAGCTTAATCAAGGTGGTGTGTTTCCGTTCGGCGGAACCGCGGAGTTCGTCACGGGCAATCAGCCGGCAATTTTCGACATCCAGGGCCTTGAAACTCAGGTTACCCTTGGGGGTGGTGCCGCGAACCAGGTTCAGCGCCGTGTCGGCCGTCACTTCCCTGAATGGAACAAACGCCGGCTTGTTGTCACCCAACTCCCTTACCCACTCGTTGAAACAGGTGTTAAAAGCCTTCACCTGGAGGTTGTATTCCACGGAATTGAAATAGCTTTTGTCGAGCGCCGAATTGTTGCTGCGCGGAACCAGCCTGATGTTACTGCGGGTCCACCGGGAAACCCCCAGCGCCCGGGGAAGTCCCTTTTCGAGGTATTCGGTGAAGAGACGGTATTTGGTGAGCGGCCCCGAGAGGCTTTTCACATCGTCGAGGTTGAGGTCGCCGAAGCCTATCGTTTCGGTATCGTTCTCGATGCCGAACTCCTTGACCCGCGTTCCGTTGACCGCCCTACCCTCCGACACGGCATGCAACGAAGTGTTCCTGCAGAAATCCAGGATGGCCAATGCCCCCGCCAGCTCCAGAAAATGAGCGTTGTTTTTCTGGTCCTTACCTCCCACGGCATAGGGAATGACATTGGTATTTCCCTTGTTACCAATCAGGTAGAGGGAGTTGACTTTGCTCTGGCTGATGATGGTCCGGTTGTAGTAGTCAATGGCGATCCTGGCCTTCTCCTCGAAAGTCTCAGAGTTGATTTCCTCCTGCCGGTTCAGTGAGAAGTAAGGCAGGTAGGTGATGGCGCCGATGGGGGCTTCTTTCACGTGAACCCTGTGGGGAAGCTCGCTGTTGCCCCTGAGGTTTTTCAGCAAAAGGGGAAATCCGGCAGCGCCTGTTCCGCCAAAAATGGAGTTGATGATGAAGACGGCATCGCCCGGGGAGAAGGTTTGCCCGAAGCGGCGGAAATCGTCCGAGGCGGTGAATTGGTTCAGAACGACCGATCCCATGTGGGGATTGCCTTTGAATCCTACGCTGATGTCGGCGTCAAGGTTGGCCTCCGACCAGAGAAGACGGATAAAATGGCGGTCGTCTTCACCCGGGTCGGCTTTGTTGCCCAGTTCGTCGAAACCGATATATTTCCGGAAAGAGTTGCCGTCGACTCCTGTCAGCCGGAACTGGAAAAAATCGGGATTGATGGTTGCCGAATGGTCGGCCAGTTCGTGGATGGTTTTCATCTCCTGGGCAAAGAATCCGTCGGGATGGTCCACTTGGTTGCGGATCTGCTGGTAGAGGCGGAGGATGTCCTTGGTGCGGTCGAGGTCCCCATTGCCGGTATCAGGGTCGATGATGACGGGCACCACCGTGTCGAAGCCGTTTTCGAGGCGGCAACCCGCGGCCAGCAACATGGAGAGCGACTTGATCACCCGGCTGCCGGTGCCGCCAATGCCAAAAATATAAAGTTTCTGTGCCATGATCGTGGATTAGAAGGGTAAATGCATCTGGATTTTACTAAAGGGTTTCAGAATCAGGCTGTAGAGGAACCCGGCCACCAGGGAAAGCCCCGCATTGATGAGGGCATAGCGCTGAGGCAGGGTGGCAGCAAAAGCCTTGTACCCCGACTCTGGATCGGCCAGGGCATCGGCCAAAGCCGGATTCGGGGAATCGAAGATCGCCCCGCGCGCCTGAAGCCATGTGACCACCAACACCACCACTCCCGACAACAGCCACCACAACAGCCAGTGCCGGACCCTTCCGTAAGGGTATCGCCACAGAAAATAAAAAAGCAACCAGAAGAAAAGGGGCGCCAGAAGAAAAATCAACCCCAGCTTCACATAGCCCCCATAGTTGTACAAGGTCGAGAAGATCTCGGGATAGCTGACATCGTAAACCCTGAATAGGGTTTCATACATGGCCGCAAAAAATTCTCTCATAGATGATGTATTAATGTTTTTAAATTACGGGCAACCCGTGATGCTGGTGATTTCTTGGTTCCGCCTGCTTTCCGGTTTCCCTCACACTATCGGTTATTGAACTTCAAAGTCAAAAGAGGCCAAAGGCTGGTTGCCGGCAACCGAACGATAGGCTTGGGTAATGGCATCGGTGAGGTAGCCCAGGCCAAAAGTACGGGAGGTATCGCCGGCCAGGTTCTCCTCATCCTCTGCGGCAGTTACCGCTATCCAGCCGGGAACGCGGTTCACCAGGGAAACGGTCACCTTGCAGGCAGGATTTTTCATGCTCTTTACCGACACCAGGTGGGTGGGGGTAAAAGACAGGGAGTGGATTTTACGTGCCGGGATTTTTACCTCGGCCACGGCATAGTTGCCGCTACAGGTGTAGCTTGCCGGATCGAGATAGACTTCCCCGGGAAAGGGAAGCGACGAAAAGTCGACCGCCAGGGTTACCTGAAACCCCCGGCCGTTCCGGTCGGGGCGGGCATCCACCAGCCGGTTTTTCACCTTATGGTCAAAACGGTAGCTTCCCAGGCTGTTTTCGGAGACCAACTGCCAGGGGAGCGGTTCTCCTGCCGGCTTGAGGAATCGTGCCAGTGTTTCATAGCCGGTGAGCTCCGAAGTGATGTAGCTGTCGGGGAAATAGCGGGCCAGGAGATGGCTCTCGCCGAAGATCCAGATATAGTAAGGGCGTTCCGAGTTGAGGGCAATCTTTCCCTTCCGGGAGGCATAGAAATAGTCCCCTTTGAATTCCGAAGTGAGCTTGATCATAAGGGTTTGGAGGTCGGCAGACTGCAGGCGTCGGATAAACTGGCTCCGGGTTTCCTTACCCGAAGTGACCAACGAGGTCATTCCCCCATCGCCGATATCGTAAATTCCGTCGGAGATGAGAATCGCGATCACCCCCTCCCCGGCTTGGGCAAGGAC
>CAZLDP010000194.1:0-5666 GCA_964558145.1 uncultured Prolixibacteraceae bacterium
CAGGGCTATTGCCCGTGACCCAAAAGGGGATTTCTGGATCGGGACCCGCGGCGGAATTTACATTTACAATCCGCAAAATGGAATTACCGGTTATTATGCACATGATGAGCGGGAATCACGAAGCCTGTCGGGCAATTCTGTGCTCGACATCTTTCACGATCGGCACGGAGACACGTGGATCGGCACCCGCACAGGCATTAACTATCTGGTGCACAGTAAACAGCAATTCCGGAATTTCAGGGCCATGCCCGACGACAAACGGTATCTGAACAGCAATGAGGTGTGGGCTTTCCACACCGGGCCCCAAGGAAAAATCTGGATAGGCACCGAAGATGGGGGTGTAAACATTTATGACCCAGCCACCCAGACTTTTGATTATCTCGTTCATATCCCCGGGAATCCCGCTACCCTCTCCTCCAACTGCATCAAATGTTTTCTGGAGGATGGCAGGGGAAATCTGATGATTGGCACCTTCAGGGGAGGGATTAACCTGCTGGACCTTCAGACAGGTAAAATCACACGGCTTCAAAACCAGCCCGGAAAAGAAAACTCACTTTCCGACAACAGGGTATGGTGTCTTTTCCGCGACAGCAAAGGAGAGATCTGGACAGGCACTTCGTCGGGTATGGAGAGTTATGATCCCGATTCACGATGCTTCAGGCCTTTCAAAGAGTTGCCGACCTCCAGTCAGGTCAACTGGATCGACGAGGATCGCGACGGGAACCTGTGGATTGGCACTCGTGATTCGTTGTGGGTATTCAATCCGGTTTCACGCCGTATGATTCACCATGGTGAAAGCACCCGTGATTTTCTGCAGGACACATCCGGCCGCATCTGGATTGCCACCCTTACACGGGGAATTGCACTTTATTCCGCAGAGAAGGGCGCCCTTAAATATTTCACTGAATCGGAAGGTCTTGCCAACAATCAGGCAATCAGCATTATAGAGGACAACAACCGGTTCCTCTGGATAGGCACTACCAACGGGCTTTCTCGTTTCAATCCCGAAACCGGGTATTTTCAGACCTACTCTGGGAAAGACGGACTTCAGAACAGCCAGTTTAATTACGGTGCAGCCCTGAAAACAGATTCGGGAGAGCTTCTGTTCGGAGGAATCTCCGGATTCAATATTTTTGATCCAATGGAGGTGATCGTGAAAGAAACCGGAGCCCCCATGGTGCTGACCGACTTCAGGTTATTTAACAAGAGTGTCGGCATCAGAACCGGTAAAAAGCCGGTTCTGACCAGGAGTATTACGGAAACCCGCGAAATCGTACTTCCCTTCAGACAGAAAGTGTTCACCATTGAATTTGCTGCGCTGAACTATATCAATTCGCAAACCAATCTCTACTCCTATTATCTGGAAGGTTTTGATCAAACCTGGACCGATCCTTCAATAAGCCGGGCAGCCACCTATACCAATCTCAATCCGGGTGAGTATATTTTCAGGGTAAAAAGCGTAATCCCCGGAGTCCCCGATGCAGGAAACGACATATCGCTGGCAATTAAAATTTTACCCCCATTCTGGAAGACATGGCTTTTCAAGTTTCTCACATTTCTCTTTATTGCCGCCCTGATCTATTTTCTCGTTCATTTCATGCTTAACCGCGAGAAGCTCAAAAATGACCTGGCTTTCGAAAAGGTGAAAGCCCTGAAATTACATGAATTAGACATGCTTAAGCTCCGGTTTTTTACCAACATCTCGCATGAAATCAGAACCCCGCTGACCTTGATTCTGGGTCCCCTTGAAAAACTGATCAGCGGGAAGGTCAGAGCAGACGAGATGCGCCCCCTGTTGGAAATCATGCACCGGAATGCCAGACAATTGAATCTGCTGATCAACCAGATCCTGGATTTTCGGAAACTGGAATCCGGGAACCTCAAACTGGAACCCGTAAACGGGGAACTGGTCAGTTTTGTACAGGGAATCCTGGCTCAGTTCGACCATTGGGTCAGGGAAAAGGAAATCGATTTCCACTTCAGCACCCTGTCTGACAGAATCTACTGCAAGTTTGACCCCGATAAAATGGAGAAGATCGTCACCAACCTGCTGTCGAATGCCTTTAAATTTACGGAAAGGCAGGGCCGGATTGCCGTAAACCTGGCCCTCTCAACCGAAAGCAGGGCAGACCTGAATGATTTAGACGAAGGGGGATCCCGCTTCATTGAATTGTCGGTGAGAGATTCAGGCCAGGGGATACCAGCTTCTCATATTGACAAAATTTTCATCCGCTTTTTTCAGTCAGGCGAAAGGAACGATCGCCCCGGCACCGGGCTTGGACTGGCGCTGGTCAAGGAATTGGTCAGCCTGCACAAAGGTACAATCCATGTGACCAGCAAACCCGGCCAAGGTTCAAAATTTACGGTCAGGCTACCCCTGTGGGAAACCGATCAGGGATCCAGCGCCGAAACCTGCCCATCATTGGCAGTTGAACCCACTTCAGTCAACCACCAGGAGTATTACTCCGGTTACCAGGAAAGAATCATGCTGATAGTGGAGGATAATGCCGATGTCAGACTATTCATCCGGAATCATTTCGAACCGGTGTATAAAGTATTAGAGGCTGCCGATGGATTCGACGGTTGGGAACTGACCCTGAAAACCATCCCCGACATGGTCCTCTGCGATGTTTTAATGCCCCGGATAGATGGTTATGAGTTAATGAAACGGATAAAAAATGACGAGAGAACCAGCCATATTCCGGTTATCCTGCTTACCGCCCTGGCTTCCAGGGAACATGAACTGACTGGTTTGGCCGCAGGCGCCGATGATTATATTACCAAACCCTTCGACCTGGCCCTTCTGCAGACAAAAATCGAAAATATCCTTTCCATCCGTAAATCGCTAAAGGAAAAGTACTCCGGTGAAATGTTCCTGCAACCCCAGAATGTACTCATCAGCCTCCCCGATGAAAGATTTCTGAAAAAGGTGATTGCAATTGTGGAAAACAACATGGGCGACCCCGACTTTGACATTGAAAAGTTCGCCGTGGAAGCTGGGGTCAGCCGTATGCAACTGTATCGCAAACTGAGTGCACTCACTGACATGACCGTCAAGGAATTCGTCAGGGACATCCGGCTGAAAAGGGCAGCCCAGCTTATACCTCAAAAACACATGTCCATTTCTGAAATTGCCTGGGCCACGGGATTCCGCGACCTCTCCCATTTCAGAAAATGCTTTCGTCAGAAATTCGGGATGAGCGCCTCGGAATATGCAGGGGAAACCAGTTCGAAGACACCGTCCCCTCCTCTTCCAACGGAGAGTCCGGAATAAGAACCCATGCCGCCCGGGAACAAAGAAGGAGCTGTAATCCGCCCCATCTCCTCTTTTTTACCGATTGGGAAAATTTAACCCGCTATTTGGGAAATTTTGCCCGCCCCTGGGAGATAAAACCCGCTGATTGGGAAAGCTGCCTCCCCCGAACGGGTTCACTTTCCTTAATTTTGTTAAAAACTATTAAAGCCGTTTCCTGATGGAAAACAAACCCAGGGAGATAAGAAAACTTTCTGTCTGGATCTTTCTGATTTCAGCAGCGATTCTTTTGGCATTGATTGCACTGATTTTCTCTTCCCTGTAGCTTTTCCGCCACACGGCTGTTAACCGATTCACTTAACCGTTCATCTATGACTTCGCTCCGGCTTCATCTGAAATCTGCCCTGGCAACTCTCCTGCTCGCATTGGTTTTATGGCCATCGTCCACTTATCCCGCCTGCAGGAGGAAAATTGCGGCAAAAGGGCTTGAAATGGCTGTCAAAATGGCTGAATCAGAAATAAAACATTTCCCCGACATTCTGGGAGTGGATTACAACAAAAAGCCTTCATGGAACTACACCCCGGGGCTTATTGCCCAGGCGATGTTAGAGGTGCATGCCGTTACGGGCAACCCAGCCTTTTATGACTACGGCCGGAGTTATGCCGACAAAATGATCGAACCTGACGGCACCATTCAGGGATATAACCCCGAGGAATATAACCTTGACCGGCTCAATTCCGGGAAATTTCTCTTTGATCTCTATAAAGATACCCGTGAAGAACGATACAAGATTGCCCTTTCCCATCTGCGGGAACAGTTGAGAACCCATCCCCGTACTTCAGAAGGGGGGTTCTGGCACAAGAAGATCTATACCCACCAGATGTGGCTTGACGGACTTTATATGGGCGCCCCCTTTTATGCCCGTTTTGCCCGCGATTTCAACGAACCCGAAGCTTTTGACGATATCATCGACCAGTTCATCATCATAGACAAACACACCCGGGACGCCGTATCAGGCTTAAACTACCATGGGTGGGATGAGAGCAGGACCCAAAAATGGGCAAATCCGGAAACCGGTTGTTCTCCCCATTTCTGGGGAAGAGCCATGGGTTGGTATGCCATGGCCCTGGTCGACGTGCTGGATTACCTGCCGGAGGATCATCCGCGCAGGGCTGAGATTGTGACGATTCTGAACAAGGTGGCAAAAGGCATTAAGAAATACCAGGACAAAAAAAGCGGGTTGTGGTACCAGCTCCTTGACCAGGGCAGCCGCGAAGGGAACTACCTGGAGGCTACTGCTTCGTCGATGTTTGCCAACGCCCTCCTGAAAGGGGTGAGGAAAGGGTATCTTCCCTTGAAATATAGGAAAACGGGGATCAAAGGATACCAGGGCATTCTGAAAAACCTGATCAGGGAAGAGAACGACGGAACCATCAGTCTGACCCGGTGTTGTGCGGTGGCCGGACTTGGTGGAAATCCCTACCGCGACGGCTCTTACGAGTATTATATCGGTGAACCGGTTCGCGATAACGATCCCAAAGGCGTGGGACCTTTCCTGTTTGCCAGTCTGGAAATCTATTACTTACAATAATTTTCAAATGTGTAAATCTATGACTCTGTTAACTGAATTGCAGACCCGAAAGAGCCTGCATCCCGCAGCCTGCAGGATGCTGCTTGGGTGCATTTTTCTTTTTCTGACCACACTGGTGATGGCTCAGAACGTGACCGTCAGGGGGAAAGTCACCAGCTCCGGCAACGGAGAACCCATCCCCGGCGCCAATGTAATCGTCAAAGGGACTACTACCGGAACCATCACGAGCATCAACGGCGATTTTACCCTCACTGTTCCCTCTCCCACCGCCACCCTGGTGATCACATTTATCGGCTATACGCCCCTTGAGATTCCCCTTCAGGGAAGATCCACCCTGAATGTGGCGCTGGAATCCTCGGTTACCGAATTAGACGAAGTAGTAGCCATCGGCTATGGCACTGTCCAGCGCAAGGATGTAACCGGATCAGTGGCATCGGTCAGCGGCGAATCGCTGGCTGCCATCCCGGTTGCCACCGCCAATGAGGCGATTACAGGGAAACTGGCAGGGGTGCAGGTAGCTGCTACCGAAGGATCACCCGATGCTGAAATCATTATCCGCGTCCGTGGAGGGGGATCCATCACCGGCGACAACACTCCCCTCTTCATTCTCGACGGCTTTCCGGTGAATTCCATCTCCGACATCTCACCTTCCGACATCGAATCGATCGACGTGCTGAAAGACGCCTCCTCCACCGCCATCTACGGTGCACGTGGCGCCAACGGGGTTATCATTGTCACTACAAAAAAAGGAAAGGAAGGGAAACTGAGGGTCAATTACAATGCCTATTCAAACTGGAAAAAACTGGCCAACAGATTAGAGG
>CAZLDP010000195.1:0-5633 GCA_964558145.1 uncultured Prolixibacteraceae bacterium
CAATATTGAGTGTTTCCATGTTATGCTTTAATTGATTTTTACTTCTATTCCATTTTTATTTTTCAGGATGAAATGGGACACATCTCCTTCAGGAAATTGATAATGGAGAACCTGTTTTTTCGATTTATCCGCATCCGTTATGCAAGAGACCAGACTGGTCAGAACCAATGCAACTACACATCCCAGGGGGAAAAGCTGTTTTTTGCGAACCGGGGCAGCAATGGCACCCAAATTCCCTTCAGCCCGGTTTTCTAAACCAACTGGTCCTGGCTTTTTATTTTCGAATCCGGTATGTTCCACATTTTTTCCCAGGGTTTTCCTGGAAATCCGGAATTCATTCTTTTTCATTTCTCAAAAACATTACAGAGCATACGGGGAAACCCGGCACTACTCCCAATAGGTATACTGCGGAACTTTCATCCATTCACCCTCTTTCAGGGCAGATTGGTGGGCAACGATTCCAGGCACAGTCATATTCAGCGCCATGGCTATATCGACAAGCGGTTTACGGTCCAGAAGGATGGAGGTAATGAATTCATCGGTCAATCTTCCATGGGAACCTCCGTGTCCACCTGCTGGTACCCCAGGAGGGAGCGGTGGACGTTCTAAATCGGGGAGGTTTTTTTCATATCCCTTGTATTCCTCATAGTAGGATCCTCTTTCACCCTGTACCCTACCGGTTTCACTGGCCATTCCGGGAGTCCTGGTCCTGGCCATCCGTGCAATTCCACCTTCTTTTGTACGGAGTAGTGCAATCTCATCCCTGAAAGGATTGTTATACTGGTTGTCTGCCGATTTATCCGGACGGTAGGGATTTCCGATGCAGGAGACCTCGGTAAAAGGCAGGTCGGTTACACCTACATAGTAGGCATTACTGTGAGTGGGATACCATTGTGCGGGCAATCCAACTCGCCAGTTATTATACGAAGGTGTTGAACGTCCATTAGCCAGTCCAGGACCGTGATAATACTCACCTTCGGCGTATACAATCTTTCCAAACCCCCCAGATTTATAAATCTGGCGCATGGCATAGAGGTTGGCACGGAAACAGGAAGTTTCAAACATCATGTATTTCATGCCGCTCCGCCTTACTGCTTCAAACAGTTCCTCTGCATCTTCAAGTGATCCAAAAACAGCAGGAACTGCCACAGCCACATGCTTTCCATGCTTCAACACTTCAATACAGTGTTTTTTGTGACTCGGGGCATCAGTAGCCACAAAAACAGCCTCTATCCGGTCGTCCTTTACCAGTTCTTCCAAGGATGGGTAGGTTTTATTGCACTTGGTCACTTCAGCCAGTTTTGCACAACGGTCAGGGAACAGGTCGCTGACTGCCACCACTTCCACATTGGGATGATTCTGGAATCCAAAAGCGGCACCAAAGTGGCTCGCTCCATAACCGACAAGTCCCACGCGTATTTTCCTGTCTGAAACCGGGATCCAGGTTTTTTCACTCTCCGGTTGGGGGCCACTGTCTTCAAATCCGGCTATTTCAGGTTTGGTGAATTTTCCTTTTACTGAACATGCCTGGTTAAATCCTAAAATCCCTGCTCCGGCGCTAAGTCCAGCTAACTGAATAAAGCGCCGACGACCGGAAGTAGGATTCAAGTTATTTCCTTTCATCTTTAATAATAAATTTGTTATTCATTCAATAATTTGCATCATATCCTCTGGGAATCCTGAATCATCCTGTTCAGTACATTGGCAGTGATTCTCTGGATATGCGGATTTACCCCGAAGGTACGGCCCCCGGGGTTATGGCCTGCCGGCGCTGACCGGCTGTAAGGATCCTTTGCATAGAGGTAAGGGGGCTCTTCAATGCCGGCATCCCCGGCCGGAATATGCCCGGGTGGCTGTGACAATCCTTCTGACCACCAGCATGTGCCGGCATTAAACACCCAGTTCCCTTTGGGGCCCGGATATATGATGCCCGAATGAAACCTTTCAGTTTGGGAAAGTTCGCTTTCGGCAAGTACAACCAGCCCTTTAATATCCTGATCAGGGGTGCCGTGGAACTCCCACCCGATCATGGCAGGGATCCTGTCGCCTTCTTTCAGTCCCGTTCCCTCATACACCCAATGGTCATGGTTTTTCACCACCCAGTCGCCGTAACCCACACCATAGGAATTTACTCCCATCAGTTTCGATTCGTCCTGAAAATTGACATTGGGTGTTTTTGCAAAAACACGACCTGGTCTGTCAAGGAAACTATCGTAGAACTGAATCTCCCCGGCTACTGAATTTCCGCAAAGAAAAGCAAAACTCAACCCGTTGTCACGTGCCTTGATTGCCTCATCATACATCTTTCTTGACCAATATTCATCGTGCCCCATGGAAATAAAAACCTTGCTCCGGTTCAGAATATCGGGATCGAAGTGAAGATCAAGATTGGAGCAATAGGTAACATCGTATCCCTGTTGTTCAAGCCAGAATACCAGAGGATGCTCCCACAACAGGAACTCACCTGAACCGGCCGACAGCGGGGCTTCCAGGAGCTGGCAATATTTCGCGTAGGGCCGGTCAAAACTCACTCTTACATTTGGGCCGGTATACCATACCGATGTTCCCCCGTCATCATATAGCGAATCCCTGGCCGGCCATTTGTTGTATGCCTGCCATGTCAGGTCGCTGACCTGGCATAAAATATCGGATGTACGCCGTTCCTTTACTACAAAAATTATATAACTCTGTTTACCGAATTTTTCATCTCTCGATAATTTTCCAAGGTAAATCCCGCTCGGCCAATCTTCAGGAATCGTAAAAGTAACCGCACTTTCCCAGTTACATTCCCTCAGGCGTTCAATGGTCATCATCGGAACTGCCTGGGTTTTTCCATCGAAAGGTCCCAGTCGGGTCATAAAACGGCCTCCCGTTCCGCCATAATATCCCATCCGGTAGATGTCCACCACAAACCGGCCGGGCGGATCCATGCTGACTTTCAGATCCAGGCTCTGCCCCGGATAGAGGCTTGTTTCGGTTACAAATCCCTCCATACTGATCGACCGGAGATTTCTCACCATCGGATAGGAAGCCATCGTTACCGGGGATTCAAAACCGGTAAACTGCAATTGCCATTCAACCGTTCCCGGCTTGATGTTTTCCGCCTCAACGGGGCCCAGCTTTTTCTTTGGTCTGTCGGCAGCCTGGCCGGTCAGGGGGAGAACAACTCCCCCTAATCCGGCAAGTGCGGTATTTTTTATCAGGGTTCTCCTGGAAATCTGGAATGCATTCTTTTTCATATCTCAAAACATAATAGCGTAAAACAGGAAATACGATGCTTATTCCCAATAATTAAACTGTGGCACTTTCATCCATTCACCATCTTTTAAAGCGGATTGGTGTGCTACGATTCCAGGCACAGTCATATTCAGCGCCATCACTATATCGACGAGAGGTTTGCGATCCTGAAGAATTGCTGACACAAATTCATCCGTAAGAAGTCCATGGGATCCACCATGGCCGCCCGCATCTACACCCGGAGGAAGTGGCGGCCTGGTATAATCAGGAAGGTCTTTGACAAGACCATCATATTTTTCATAGTAAGATCCTTTTTCGCCCCTTACCCTGCCTGTTTCGCCTCCATAACCTTTGCCTGTACTGCCTTTACATCTTGCCATTCGTGAAATTCCGCCTTCACTGGTGCGGCAAAAGGCTATTTCAGTGGCAAAAGGATTTTTGTATTGGTTATTCCCTTTTTGATAGTTCTCATTTAATCCAGGTACCCCCAGGCAGGATACTTCGGTGAAAGAACCATCGGTGACGCCCATATAGTAAGCATTAGCATGAGTACAGTACCATTGAGGCGGAGAACCAACGCGCCAGTTTTTATATGATGGCGTTCCTTTTCCACTGGTCTTACCACTCCAATATTCACCTTCAGAATATACAAGTTTCCCAAATCCCCCAGCTTTATATATTTGCCGCATTGCATACAAGTTCTCCCTGAAACACGAAGTTTCGAACATCATATATTTCAGTCCGCTCTGTTTCACAGCCTCAAACAGTTTTTCCGCATCCTCCAGGGATCCCCAAACTGCCGGAACAGCGACTGCCACATGTTTCCCATGTTTAAGAACTTCGATACAATGGCGGGCATGACTTGGGGCATCAGTAGCCACAAAAACAGCTTCAATGCGGTCATCCTTTACCAGTTCTTCCAGGGACGGATAGGTTTTATTACACCTGGTCACTTCAGCCAGTTTTGCACAACGGTCAGGGAACAGGTCGCTGACTGCCGTCACTTCCACATTGGGATGATTCTGGAATCCAAAGGCTGCTCCGAAATGGCAGGCACCATAACCGACAAGTCCCACTCGTATTTTACGGTCTGAAACAGGCACCCATACTTTGGAGCTTGGCGCTTCTGACCCTTTGTCATCGAAACCCTCTATCACCGGCTGGTTCGATATCTTTTTCCTGTTGGTACAGGCAATATTCTGCACTCCCAGAATACCGGCTCCTGCCCCAATTCCGGCTATTTTCAGAAAACCGCGTCTGTTAAATGATTGATTTTTCATTTGTTCGTTATTATAAATTGATAAACACTATTAAATATTTATTTTTTTCTTACTCATAAGTAAAAGACAACTCTAAAAGGCGTAAAACACTTTTTTATAAATAATATATACTTATCAAATGATTTGAATTATTAATTAAAATTATTATATTATATAAAATTTAATTTAGAATAAAAAGTAGACTTTAGCCATAATATGAACAACCATTAGTTATATAAACTAAAAGTTTTAGAAATCTCACTTTTAAAGGGAGGTATTTCAATGAGTTTTTCAATTATTGCATTATCAACTTCAGTATATACATATACACTCGTTTGAATATCTGTTTCACCTGTCATTATTACTTTCACTTCCCCAGTGGTTACATTATACTCACTAGTTTGTATTTCAGAAGTATGAAAAGCACGGACAATTTTGAGGGCTTCATCAGTTGTAAGATAAACAGGATCATAAATGGAAATGCCGTCACGTATTTTACTAAATATTTTTTCCCAGTTCTCGGGTTCTACCTTAAAGATGTAATCAGTTTCATGAGTAAATAGTACTGCAAGAAACTTCCCTTCCAAACCACGGGATAATGTTTTTATACCTTTCCACGCAGTTGCCTCAACATTGTTATCAGGCTGCCATTCATATCCGGTAATATCTTTGATGACAGATGAAAATAAGAAAAAGCGGTTATTTGCCAATTCTATGAAATCTGCATTATAATATGCTCTTGAGTTAGTAGCCTCGTCTTTTGGTATCCCTATAATTGGTTCGTCATATAATCCAAATGGTTTATTTTTGAATTTAGGACGATTTCCCCAAGGGGAATCAACCATTTTTACAGAAGTAAATTCAATATTCCATTTATCATGTACATGATTGATAGTGTTTGACCCCATGGCGCCCCAATGAGCGACAAGATAATTGGATATTGGCATTAAACCGCATTGATCATACCATTCATCTACTGCTCTCAAATTATTATCTGCAATTTCATCAGACCATGGTTTCTTATTATTGTGGTCAAAATAAATAAATTCATCATAATAATCTGATAAATATGGAATTGCTTTAGGGTACCAATAGTCAGGTATAAAGTGATCCTCAACCATTTGATGTGTATAATAG
>CAZLDP010000196.1:0-5631 GCA_964558145.1 uncultured Prolixibacteraceae bacterium
GATCATATACTTTTCCCGCTCCGATCTCACCTTTGAAAGCCCGCGGGCATTATCGGTCATCGATTCTATTTTATTCCGGAAGCTGAACGCAATGCGGTTCGACCCTTCCACTTTCAACGAATCGAACTGTTTGTTAATCGCGTCGCGAAACCTCCGCTGTATGGCATCCTTACTTTTGATGGGCACATGACCAATTTCAGTCCATCTTCTCTGGAAATCACGCAGGATCTTCAGAGAAACTGCCGGATCGGTATCGGGTTTAAAACCTTCAACCTCTCCGATGAGTTGCTCCTTGAGCTTGAGATTTTCGGCCTGCTCCCCATCAATATCACTGAAATGAAGGGATTTCTTCTCAAAGAAGTAATCGCATGCAGCCCTGAAACGTTTCCATACTGCATCAGAACTCTTACGGGGTATCGGTCCGATCTCCTTCCACCTTTTCTGTATGTCGATGAACTGTTGCGTGGTCTTTTTCCAGTCGGTCGAATCCTTCAGGTTTTCAGCTTCCATGCAGAGATCGATCTTCATCTGCAGGTTTTCCTGCTGCACATCCTTATTCCGCGAATAATACTCTCTTTTGTTTACAAAGAATTTATCGCAAGCCGATCTGAAGCGTTCATATACCTTGTTGTTATCCCTTTTGGGGGCAAAACCAATGGTTTTCCACACTTTCTGAAGTTCCACCAGTTCTTTGGATTTCTCATCCCAGTCGCGGTGTGATTCCAGTTCTAAGGAGCTGATTTCTTCAGCTTTTTCACACAAGGCAATCTTGGCATCCAGATTCTTCTTCTGGTCAAGTTTTCGCTTTTCAAAATATTCCTGATGCTTCAGGTTTATTTTTGAGGTGGCCGCTTTAAAGCGTTCCCATATGTCGTCTTTTTTGTCCGATGGAACTGGTCCGATCTCACGCCATTCCTCATGCAGTTTCTGTAATGAATTGAACGCTTTGATCACCGAAGGCTCCACAAGCAATTCCTCCGCCTTTTCACAAATCTCCATTTTAGCTTCCAGGTTCTTTTTCAGATCAAGATCCCTCAACTCTTTGTTGATCTTGATGTAGTCGTAGAAATTTTCCACATGGAAATGGTAAGTATCCCAAAGATCCTTCATTTTTGGCTGGGGTACCTGTCCCACTTCATACCACTTTTTCTGCAGATCCCTGAATTCCTGAAATGTACGGTTGATCGATTCTTCCTTATTAAGTAGGTTTTTAATCTCTTCGATAATCTCGTATTTCAGTTGGAGATTTTTTTCCTTCTCTGCGTCCAGTTTCTTACCCTGTTCAAACCGCTGTTGCCGGTATTTTTTCAGAAGCTCCTTCACATCATTGTTGTAAGGATCTTCCTCTTCCACATAATCTTCAGGTTTTCCACCCTCCTCCAGAAATTTTTTCTTCAGCTCATCGCCGGCTTCTCTCGATTTCCTGTAAAAAACAGCCACAATGGCCTCGGCATTGTGCCCGGCACCTTCCGCTGTTTCTTCCACCACTTCACGGAGCAAATTGACCAGTTCAATCCGGGTGAGATTAAAATAATCGGCAGCAGAATGGAGTGCCGGCTCTTTTTCATCCATTTCTCCCTCCTCCGGTTCATCATTGAGGATTTCATCTACTTCCTTCTGATCCTCCGGTACAGTTTCCTCCGGTTCCTGCCCAGAGGGAATGGGTTCTGTCACTGCTTCTTCCACGGAATCTTCTGTCTCTGCCAGCGGGGAGTCTTCCTTCTTCCCATTTTCCAATCCGGGTTCTGCAACCATTTCTGCTTCTGTCAGCCTTTCCTCCTCAACTCCAACTCCGACCTCGGGCGAAGACTCATCAGCCTTGATTTCCAGCAGCGTGTCATGAGCAACATCCTGGTCCGGAAATTCAGCCTCCGCGGGCTTTACAGCTTCTTCCAATTCAACCTCCGGTACAGAAACTTCCTGCAAGGGTTCAGATTGCACCAACGCTCCCTCAATTATCTCACCTGGCTTCACAGCCTCTTCTAATTCAACCTCCGGTACAGAAACTTCCTGCAAGGGTTCTGATTGCACCAATGCTTCCTCAATTATCTCACCTGGCTCAATTCCTTCCCCGAAAACTGTGTTTTTAGAGGTTTCGACTTCCCCTGTCTCAGTTTCCACATGGGGATCTTCCCCTGTTTCTTTCAAGACTTCAGCAGTTTCGGACTGCAAATTTTCAACAGACTCAGCATGTTTACTCTCCGTAAACTTCAACTCTTCAGAGTTTTTCAGATCTTTAGGCTCCATGTACTTTGCGTTAATAATTTCAGACGGCTACAAAAGTCGCCAATTGGTCACGAAAATAGATAATTGTACAAAAATACCGAAAGTTTTCCGAATAAATTCTAACATTTTCAGAAGTTAAGTTATGAAGAGGAAAGCATTGAAAGAACAAATGAATCCACAAATGGTACGTACGGGAAAGTACCCCGGAATTAACCCGGTCAGTTCTTCCACAAAATGTGTTGTAAAACAGCACAATTACAATTATTTTTCAATGATTTATCACAACAAAATGTTCGTTTTGTGAATCAATATTTGTAATTTTTACCCCTTATTCTAGTTAACTGATATGAAGATATTGTTTCTCAGCCAAAGTAATTCTTGTCGCAGTCAAATTGCAGAGGCTTTGCTCCGGGACATGGACAAAACTCTCGAAATTTACTCTGCCGGACTTACTCCGGAATCCAGAATTGAACCTATTGCCATTGAAGTGATGGCTGAGATGGGGATAAAAATTGAGGAGAAGACACCCGAAAATTTCAGCAAGTTCGCGGAAATGGAATTCGATTTCCTGATCACCGTGGGCGACGGCACACCGGAAGAGTTACATCTTCCACCTGTAAAGGCCAAACGAATGATGCACCTGGGGTTTACCAATCCTTTCCGGAGTTCATCCGACAAATGTGTAATCCGAGAATGCTGCAGGGAAATCAGGGATGAGATCCTGGTGGAACTGGATTATTTTTACAACAAGATCCTGAAAAAATCATTAGCTACTCCCAAACCGAAGGAAACCTGAACCGGTTTATCTTTCCCGGTCACTCATCAATGCCCGTAAGTTTCTCCACCTCTTCGGGATCAATCGGAATCCTTTTACCCAGAAGCCGGGAGCCATCGTCAGTCACCAAGATGTCATCTTCCAGTCTGATACCCCCGAATCCATAATAACCGGACAGTTTGTCGAAGTTGATGAAATCTGCGTTGGTTTTCTCTGTGCGCCATTTATCAATGAGTGCAGGAATGAAATAGATACCCGGTTCATTGGTGATGACAAATCCGGGCTGCAGTCTCCTTCCAAGCCGGAGCGAGCGGGTACCGAACTGTTCTGAGGGTCTGATCTCATCGTCGAAGCCGACGTAGACCTGGCCCAGGTCTTCCATATCATGCGCATCCAAACCAAGCATATGCCCCAGTCCGTGCGGGAAAAACAGGGCATGCGCTCCTGCGGCGACCGCCTCTTTTACATCCCCTTTCATCAGACCAATTTCTTTGAGCCCCGAAGCAATCACTTCTGAGGCAGCCAGATGGACAGAAAGATAGGTAACACCCGGTCTGATTAATTCAGCCGCCTTCTGATTGGCGGACAGTACGATGTTGTAAATCTCGCGCTGACGTGTGGAGAATTGTCCTCCCACCGTAATGGTCCGGGTATAATCAGAAACATAATGCATGACAGATTCAGCGCCGGCATCTACCAGCAACAGCCTCCCCTTTTCAAGGAGTTGAGAATGATCGTGGTTATGCAGAGTGTCCCCGTTTTGAGAGAGGATAACCGGGAAGGGAACCATACTCCCGCCTGAGACACAGATTCCTTCGATTCTTCCGGCAATTTTCTGTTCCCATACACCGGGCTTAGCCAACTTCATCGCTGTCACGTGCATCTCAAACCCCGTAGCACATGCTTTCTCAATTTCTTCTATTTCGCAGGGTTCTTTTAACGATCTCAAATTCACAACTGCCCGTACAAGTTCAACGGAAGCATATTCACCCTGACGATCCGCATTGATCCCCGTAATTTCCTGAAGCAACATCCGGTTTTCAGCACGGTAAGGAGGCAGAAAATGAATTCTCCTCCCCTGCCTGATGGCCCTGGCAACGATTCCCGCCAAATCCCTGAAAGGGAGGGCACGCTCCACCCCAGCAGAAGCAGCCTTTTCGGCCATACTCATCTGAGGCCCCATCCAGATGATATCGTCGATATCCACATCATTGCCAAAAAGGATTTCTTCACCGGAATCGATATCCAACACAGCGGCCAATCCCTGATAATCGAGCCCGAAAAAATAGAGGAATGAGCTGTCCTGCCTGAAAAGATAGGTGTTGTCGGTATAATTCATCGGGGAATCCTGATTCCCGACAAAAAGGATCAGTCCTGAATCCATTTGAGACGTAAGCCTTTTACGGCGGTTTTCGTATACTGTTTTTCCGAACATAGCCATCATGGTTTGAAATTTCGCGAATGTAATCCTTTTGAATCTTTCAGGCAAGAAAGAAAGGGATTACTTTCAAAACGAAAAAGTAAAATATAGTTTTATAACATAAAATGTGTGCTTAAAAAAGCAAACCCCGGATAGAAAATCAGCGTAATAAAAAATAAAAAATCGATGGCCAACACGTTGATCAATTATCTGAATAAACGGCTGATCAAGTCCAATCTCACAATGGAGAGTCTTAAACCTCCCGGTCCTGTAATCACGATTTCAAGGGAAGTGGGTTGCTCCGGGCTTGAACTGGCCTATACACTTGCAGAACAACTGAACAAGAAAAGTTACCATGAAAGCTGGAAGGTGGTTTCCAAGGAGATACTTCACCAAAGCGCTCAGGAACTCGATATGGACCCTGAAAGGATATCCAAAATTTTCAGACAGATGGATCGCACCTCCTTTGATGAAATATTGAATGCTTTCAGCGAAAAGAGGTTCAAAAGCGATAAGAAGATCAAAAAAACGGTAATGGATGTGATCCGGAGTTTCGGGGAGGATGGTTTTTGCATCATTGTAGGAAGGGCAAGCAATGTGATTTGCGGCGATATCAGCCACTCGCTGCACATCAGGATGGTAGCCCCCATGGGATTCCGGATTAACAGCATCATGCAGAAAAACGGGTGGTCCAGGTCAGAATCCGAAAAATTCATTGCACGGGTGGAAAAGGAAAGGTTTGCCTATCGGCATGCCGCCATGGGGAAAAATCCAGGAGAAGAGGAATTTTTCGACATTACCTTCAATCGTGCAGAATTCACCACTGCCATGATTGTGGAACAGGTGATGCTGGCGATCAGCCAAAAGAAAATTCTGGAAGGGTACTCTTCCAAGATTGATTTCTTCTGATCTTCGGGGTGTTGCCCTAAACGGTTTCAGGTTAGCGGTTGACTGACCAGCCGGATTTGTTTTGTGGACGGGCGCCGGAAGCTTCACTGAAACCGGATGATGAATTGAACTGAGGCCAGAAGCGGGTATTGGCAAGTTTCTCCCCCACTTTATAAAACAACCGGGCGTCTTCCACCAGGCCGCTGAGGTCATCCCTTTCAGGGACGTACTCGTCGTGCGGGGTATGGTACACCGACTTCCAGTAAAGGGCTATGCGTTTCGCTGTTTCTTCCTTCCCATATTTTGCCGCATCGCTATACCC
>CAZLDP010000197.1:0-5618 GCA_964558145.1 uncultured Prolixibacteraceae bacterium
CCTGAGCAGCCACCCATGACTTGGCGATTCCGGCGCTGCGGTAACCGTCAAAAACCCAACCGGCGATTTTCGTAATCACAATGCCTCCCAATCCTCCGGCCATGCCTCCGATTCCGGTCACGCTTGCCACTGCCTTTTTGGGGAACATATCCGATACTGTGGTAAAAATATTGGCCGACCATGCCTGGTGGGCGGCTGTTCCCATACCGATGATGAACACGGGTATCCAGTAACTGATTTCACCCAGATACTGGGCAAGGAGCACCACCAGTGGGATCAGTGCGATCAGTAGCATGGCCTTCATGCGGCCGGCATAGGGTTCATATCCCTTGTTGATGAAATGCATGGGCAGCAATCCTCCGGCAACACTGCCAATGGTGGACATTGAATAGAGGACTGCCAGCGGGACGGCCACTTCCATGCCTGTCATGCCGTACTGGGCTTTCAGATAAGCCGGAAGCCAGAAGAGATAAAACCACCATACGCCATCGGTCATGAACTTGCCAAAGCTGAAGGCCCAGGTTTGTTTGAATTGCAGAAGTTTCAGCCAAGGAACCTTTTCTGTATTTTCAACAGCAACCACATCGGAGTTGTCGACATTGTCGCTGTGGATGTAGTTGTATTCCGCTTTGCCGATCCGCTTGCTGCGGGCAGGTATTTCATAGAGCCAGAACCAGAAGATAAGCCATGAAAACCCGATTCCCCCGATGATCAGGAAGGCGGCCTGCCAGCCCAGATGGCTTGCAATCCAGGGAACGGTCAGCGGGGCAAGGATAGCCCCCACGTTGGCGCCCGAGTTGAAGAGTCCCGTGGCCAAGGCTCTTTCCTTTTTGGGGAACCACTCGGCCGTGGCCTTAATGGCCGCCGGAAAGTTACCCGATTCACCAAAACCCAGAACACCCCGTGCAATCATAAAATGGCCGGTGCCCTTTGCCAGGGCATGGGCCATGGCCCCCAGCGACCAAACAATCAGCGCCCAGGCATACCCCATCTTCGTACCCAGCCAGTCCACAATTCGGCCGGCAAAAATCATGGAAATGGCATACACAAACTGAAACACCGACACAATGTTGGCATAGTCGGAATCGCTCCAGTTGAATTCCAGTTCCAGTTGATCTTTCAGGAGACTGAGTACCTGACGGTCTAAGTAGTTGACGGTGGTGGCAAAAAATACCAGTGCACAGATCGTCCACCGGAATTTTCCTACTTTCTCATTGATTTCGTTCAGTTTATTCATCTGATCTTCAAATATGTTTTTTGTTCAATTTGGATTCAGCTCCTTATTCTCCTGACAATTTCAAGGGCTTCACGGCATTTCGCCGCAATGTAATTAAAATCTTTGTTTTTGAGAATGTCGGAGGGAAAAAGTTGCGAACCCATTCCGACGCAATGGACGCCGGCGTTGAACCATTGGGTGAGATTTTTCTCATCGGGTGAGACTCCGCCCGTGGGCATGATGCTGCTCCAGGGCATGGGTCCCAACACGGCCTTCACAAATTCGGGACCTCCTACCTGCTGTCCAGGGAAGATTTTGACCACCTCGGCGCCCAGTTCGTGGGCCCGTCCGATTTCGGTCACCGAACCGCATCCGGGACTCCACAAGATTTTCCGTTTGTTGCATACCGAGGCCATCCCTTCGTCGATCAGGGGTGATACAATAAAGTTGGCGCCCAGGGCGATGTACATCGAAGCAGTACCTGCATCCAGGATGCTGCCCACCCCCATGATCATACCGGGACACTCGTTAAGGACCCACTTGTTGACTTCCGCAAAAACCAGGGAGGCGAAATCACCCCGGTTGGTGAATTCAAAAACCCGGATTCCCCCGTCGTAACAGGCCTTGATCACCTGCTTGCACAATCCGGCATCGCCATGGTAAAAAACCGGAACAATACCGGTTTCTTTCATCTTAATGGCTACTTCAATTCTGCTGTATTTTGCCATATCATTTAAAATAAAGTATAACACGAAAATGCCGGAAGTTCAGAGAAAACAGGCTTTTCCATTTCTTCAGAATTCCTTGCGACTTCATCTCTTTGGGTAAGAAAAAAACAGCTTATCTGGAAACCCGGCCACTGGCATCGCCTTCCATAAGTTTAAGCACCTCGTCGACAGAAACCCGGTTAAAATCACCATAAATGGTATGTTTCAGACAGGAGGCCGCCACAGCAAAGCGAAGGGCTTTCAGATCGTCGCCGGGCCAGGTGAGGAGGCCGTAAATGAGTCCTCCCATGAAGGAGTCACCCCCGCCGACACGGTCGACAATATGGGTGATCTGGTAGGTGGGGGCAGTGAAGAGGGTTTGTCCGTCCCAGAGAACGCCCGACCAACTGTTATGGTTGGCATTGATCGATCCGCGGAGGGTGGTGATCACCTTTTTGCACCGGGGAAAGCGGGCCATGACCTGACGGGATACCGATTCGTAGGCTGCTGCCTCTACATGCCCTAAAGTTACATCCACTCCTTCGGGGTGAATGCCTAGGACCATGGCGGCATCTTCCTCATTCCCCAAAATGATATCGGCGCCGGCCACAAGTTCAGGCATCACTTCGGATGCTTTCTTTCCATACTTCCAAAGATTTTTCCGGTAATTCAGATCACACGACACAGTAATGCCCATGGCGTTGGCCTGGCGGATTGCTTCAGCACAAACGTCAACTGCGCTCTGTGAGATTGCCGGGGTGATCCCTGTCCAATGAAACCAGCCGGCGTCTTTCAGCACGTTTGCCCAGTCCACCATGCCAGGCTGGATGTCGCTGACAGCGGAGTGAGCCCGGTCGTATATCACCTTGCTTCCCCGGCTGACGGCTCCGGTTTCCAGAAAATAGATGCCCAACCGTTCTCCTCCCCATACGATATGAGTGGTTCCTACTCCGAATTTCCGCAATTCCATCATGCAGGCCCTTCCCAGATCGTTTTGAGGCAGACGGGTGATGTAGTCGACCGGAATCCCGAAATTGGCCAGTGAAACCGCCACATTGGCCTCCCCTCCGCCATAAGTGGCGGTCAGGGTTTCTGACTGTCCGAATCGCAAGAAATCAGGTGTGGCCAGCCGCAGCATGATCTCTCCAAACGTCACTACTTTCTTCATTATTTCAATATTTTAAATTTTTTGGTCTGCTGCCTTTAATTCTGTGCTCTTCCGCTTTTTTCAAAACCCGAAATAGTGGTACGCGTTGTTAAAGCAGATATTCTCCACCATTTGGCCCAGAAGTTCCATGTCGGCCGGGATTTCTCCTTTTTCAACATCGTTGCCCAGGATATTACACAGGGTGCGGCGGAAATACTCATGCCGGGCATAGGAGAGGAAACTACGCGAGTCGGTAAGCATGCCCACGAACCGGCTCAGTAATCCCAGGTTGGAGAGGGCCTGGATCTGTTTTTCCATCCCGTCTTTCTGGTCGAGGAACCACCATCCCGAGCCGAACTGGATTTTGCCCGGAACCGATCCGTCCTGGAAATTGCCGATCATGGTTCCGATCAGTTCATTGTCGCGGGGATTGAGGTTGTACAGGATGGTTTTGGCCAACTGGTTGGTGGAATCGAGCCTGTCTAAGAGGCGGGAGAGGGGACGGCCTATCTCAAAGTCGCCGATGGAGTCGAAACCGGTATCAGGTCCCAGCGCTTTGAAGAGGCGGGTGTTGTTGTTCCGCAACGCCCCCAGATGGAACTGCTGGGTCCATCCGCGGCGATGATCCATGATGCCGAATTCAACAAGCATGCACGATTTGAATTTCAGGATCTCTTCACTGCTCAACGGTTTGCCGCTACGGATTTTCAGGAAGATTGCCTCAATTTCATCTGCTGTATAGGTTTCGGCATACGCGGTTTCGAGGCCGTGATCCGAAAGACGGCATCCGTTATCATGGAAAAACTGGTGTCTTTTCTCCAGCGCTTCCATCATCTGGTCAAAACTGTCGATTTCCATCCCTGCAACCTCAGCCAGTTGGTCGATATACTGGTTGTAAGTGACGGGATTCTCAACCATCATGGCTTTGTCGGGCCGCCAGGCGGGAAGTACCTTTACTTCAAATCCGGAGGCTTTGATGGCCCTGTGATACTCCAGCGAGTCGATCGGGTCGTCGGTGGTGCAAATGGTGTGGACATTGGCCATGCGGATGATGTTACGCACCGAATAGTCCGGGGTGTTGAGTTTAGCGTTGCAGCTCTCCCAAATTTCCCTGGCGGTGGCAGGATTCAGCAGCTTGTCGATCCCGAAAAACCGCTTCAGTTCCAGATGAGTCCAGTGATACAAAGGATTCCGGAGAGTAAAGGGTACCGTCATCGCCCATTTCTCAAACTTCTCCCAGTCGCTGGCATTCCCGGTGCAGTATTTCTCATTCACCCCATTGGCGCGCATTGCCCGCCATTTATAATGGTCGCCGTACAACCATATCTGGGTGAGATTGGTAAATTGGCGGTCTAAGGCAATATCCTGGGGGGGAATGTGACAGTGGTAATCAAAGATCGGCATTTTCGCCGCATGCTGGTGATAAAGCTCCTGCGCCGTTAGGGTCTGCAGGAGGAAATTGTCGTGAATAAAGTTTTTCATATCAGAATTTACAGAACGAACAGAATAACCGGAATTTACAGGTTGAACAGCCTGCAGATGTGGCGGTCGTATATGTTTTCCTCCACGCACTGGCCGATAATGGGGCTGTGCTGTTTCAGCAGGTTGGTGTAACGCTCTTCCATTTCGGCTGCGATTTTGTATCCTACGTGAATTAGTTGCCTGAAATGGGGGTTGTAATCGGGGTGTTCCGGTATGTGGCGCAGGGTATTGGCATATTTTTCGCTGCTCCAGGCGCCCACCTCTTCGGCCAGAGGAAGGCGGATGGGGTCGATATCGATTACATCGGCATAGGGGGCGCAGAGTTCCTCTTTACGGTCAAGGGCTTTGATGTAGATCTCCTTTGCTACCGATAGGGCTTCCCCTCCGGCCAGCGCCAGTCCGATAACCTCTTCGAGCCAGGTGGTACCGGCGGTCTTTAGGTGGAGCCCTTTGTCATATTTCCGGATGATCTCCGCCATGACAGGGTAAATGGTGAACTTGTCGCTGCCCGAGTGGATGCTCAGTTTCAGGTTAGCCGGAAGTCCGAAGTTTTTCACAGCATAGTCGATGACCAGGACATCCTGTTCGAACTCGCGGGCGAACCGGGCCAAGTCGCCCACATAGTCGACCCCTTTGTTGAAGCGGCCGGTGAATTTCGGGGCGATGGTTTGAGCCGGGATTCCCAGGTCGGCTATCATTTTAAGGATGAAAAACATATCCACGGGAGTCTGGGGGGCTTCCACCTCATCCATCGATACTTCCGTGATGAAACTCCCGGCACCCTTCACGTGCTCGATATGCCGGTATATTTTCTGGGCTTCCTGGATGGCTGCGAGGTATTTGGAAGCTACGCCATCGAGCAGTTCTTCGGTGATCCCTACCGGTTCTTCTATTCCCGGAATTACCACCTGGCTGCCCAATACGGCGCACGATTGTTTAAAGGCCTTTACTGATTCATTGGGCGCCGGCTTGTTGATGTACATGGCCACATCAAGGGTGAAAAAGTCGGAAACAGCAATAAACCGGTCGACATTTCCCAGGTTGATGTGGTCGGCATCGACCAGAT
>CAZLDP010000198.1:0-5616 GCA_964558145.1 uncultured Prolixibacteraceae bacterium
TCGTGTAAGATGGTCGGCCTTGGGGGGGACTGTTCCCGGAACCTTTAACCTGAACAGCGGATCTTCGGCCGATGTGCCCACCCACAATTACATTAAGAATTACGGGATGGCCAACGGGCTCCCGATTGGCGATCCTGATTCGGGATTCAATCCCAATGACCCCTGGACGGGCCGTGAACCCCGCTTTTATAAAGACATCGTCAAAGACGGGGATCGGTTTTCCAATATTGGGGGAAAGGAAAATTATGCCGAATTGTTTAATGGGGGTTACCACCGGGATCAAAAAAATACTCCCTGTGTGACAGGGTATTACCAGAGAAAGTTCAACGGAATGGGCCCCACCTTTACTGTAGCCCTTGCCAATAGCCTGCAGGCCTATGTGCCTTACCTCCGGTTAGCCGACATTTACATGATGTATGCCGAAGCCGTGTTGTTCAGCCCGGGTGGTACCCCGCAGAGCAAATCAAGCAATTATACCCTGACGGCTGTCGATGCGATGAATGTAGTGCGCAACCGTGCCCAATTACCCAATATGGCGGCAAAATATACCGCAAGTAGGGAGGTCTTCTTCGAGGAGATCGTCCGGGAGAGGGCGGTGGAATTAGCCTTTGAAGGGGCCCGCTTTTGTGATTTGAGGCGCTGGAACCGGAACGGAGATCCGCGGTACCTTGATAAAACGGCCATTGATTTTCAAAGAGGGCCAAACGGAAAACCAATCAACCTTTCCGAGAGACTGATCGTGCGCAGGGTAGCCGAGAAGAAGCATAACTGGCTGCCTATCCAGGTTAAGTTCACAAAACAGTATGAGGGTTTCCCGCAAAATCCGGGATGGTAAGGTTGAAATCATTAATTAAAATCTGAGACAAATGAAGAACAGAACAATATTAATACTGGCTTTTCTGAGTGCGATGGTTTGCTTTCTTCCGGGTAATGCATGGGCGCAGAAGAAAAAGCTGATCGACATCGAATCTGTGGTGAAAGACGCTCAGGGCAATCTGCTTGTCAATGTGGAGATATTCAGTAACAATGCCTATGCAAAGAGTGATGCCTCAGGAAGGTTCGCACTGTCGGTGGAACCCGGGAACAACGTCATCGTGGAAGCAGAAGGGTACGAAACCCAGGTACTGACCCCGGATGAGATCCGGAACATGAACAACATCTCACTTAAGCCTGTGGAATTCAAGTACGGAAGCGAGGCGTTAGTCAACCTGGCATTCAGAAAAGCACACGAAGGTGATGTGGTGGGGGCTGTTTCAAAAGTGAATACCAGTAAGATTATAGAGTATGACAACTCCATTTGGGCGAGCGAGGTGCTGAATGGAAGAACCCTGGGGATGTTGGGAAGCAACAATATCCGCGGTTTAGGGATCAACATCAATGTGGCTGACGTGACCGGAACCGGACTTAACTCAGGGAATGCCCTTTTCATTGTGGATGGCTTGCCCCGCGATATTGAATCCCTCCGGTTGTCGGAGATCGAAAGCATTACTATACTCAAGGATGTCAACGCATCAGTCCTGTATGGAAGTGCCGCGGTAAACGGAGTGGTGCTTATTACCACCAAACGGGGCGAAGCCTATAAAAAGGTGTTTGACGTTTCGGCCAACTATGGGATTTCTACACCAAGAGCGCTTCCCAAATACCTTAACTCGGCCGATTACATGACCTATTACAACAAGGCCAGGGAAAGCGACGGTCTGGCTCCTGCATTTCCCGATTCAGTCATTCAGAAATTCAGGAGCGGGAACAAATACCGGTATCCTGATGTGGATTACTATTCCAGTGAGTATCTCAATAAATACAAAAGTTATTTCGACCTGATGGGGGAATTTGGCGGCGGCAACGATGTAGCCAAGTACTATGCCAACGTTGGGTGGTACTCTGCAGGAAGCATCATTGACTTTGGAGATGCCTCTTCGGCAAGAAACAATATTTTCAATGTGCGCGGCAATGTGGATCTCCGGATCAACAACTGGATCAAGACTTCGATTGATGGATCTTCCATTTTTGGAAACAACAGGAGCCAGCGGGGAAGTTTCTGGGCAGCGGCCAACAACAATCGGCCTTATGAATTTACTCCTTTGCTCCCCTTTGATCTGATCGATCCTGAAAATCCACTGTTGAGATCACGGAAAAATGAGGTGGACGGCAAGTATCTGCTGGGTGGAAATTCCACTTTTATCACCAATGCCATCGCGGATGCCTATGCCGGCGGAATTAATGAAAGGGTTTCCAGAAAATTCTCTTTCAATAACCGGGTTGATTTCAACCTGAAAAACCTGACTGAAGGACTTTCGTTCCATACCAACATCAGTTTCGACTTTTTTACCCGGTTTGACCAGACCGTAGCCAACGAGTATTCTGTATATGAACCGGTTTGGGATGCCGGCGACAAAATCGCCAGCCTTGTTCAGCATGGAAAGGATGCACGGCCCGGTACGCAAAGCGTGGGCAGCACATTCTTCCACAGGCGTTTTGGGTTTTATGGGCTCTTCAGTTATGACCGGACTTTTAATGATCTCCACCATCTCACAGGATCTTTGGCAGGTTATGGAAGTAGCTTCAAGGAAGAAGGGAATTTCCAGGGAGTAGTACATTCCCATTTGGGAATGCAGGTAACTTACGCCTACGACCGGAAATACATGGTCGACTTCAGCAGCGCCTATGTAAACTCTGTTAAACTGGCTGAGGGTCAACGGGGAGGATTTTCTCCAACCCTCGGGCTGGGCTGGAAGATCAGCGGAGAAGATTTTCTCTCATCCTCCTCGGTGGTCGATTATCTTAAACTAAAACTCTCCGCAGGTATCCTGAATTCCGATTTCCCGATCGGCAGTTTCTTCTATTACGACAACCGGTATGGCACTTCGGGCAGTTATGCTTGGAACGAAGGTGTCAGGAGCCGGTCGGGTGTGATGTCGAACTGGAGCGACAATCAGGGACTTGACTATGCGGAGCGTAAAGAAGTCAACCTGGGGTTGGTTGCCCTTTTCTTCAACAAAAGTATCGGCTTCGATGTTAACCTCTTTTATGATGTGTACGATGGCCTTGTCACGCGTCCCTCCTCTACATATCCTGGTTTTTATAGTGATTTCATCCCTTACGAGAACTTTGGGGTAAATACCTACAAGGGAATTGAAGCGGGCATTCATTACGACAGGAGTTTCGGTGACTGGAATTTCTTTGTTGCCGCGAATGCGCTTTATGTTACCTCAAAGCAAACCAAGGTTGATGAGTTGCGGGCTTATGAATACCAGTACCGCAAAGGACGACCGGTTGACGCTACCTTCGGCCTTGAAGCCATCGGCTTTTTCCAGGACCAGGCAGAGATCGACAACAGCCCACAGCAGTTGTTCGGAACCGTCAGGCCGGGAGATATCAAATACAAGGACCAGAATGGAGACAACGTGATTGATTCAAACGATGAAGTGTACCTCCGCCGCTGGCAGGCGCCATTTTCGGGTGGCGCCCAGTTGAAGATTTCGTATAAAAACCTGACCCTTTATATGCTTGGGGAAGGCCGTATGGGATCTGATACCTTCAGGGAGAGTGATTACTACTGGATCGATGGCGATGAAAAATATTCGGAAATTGTAAAGGATGCCTGGACTCCCCAGACAAAGGGTACGGCAACCCATCCGAGGATCAGTACGTCGACCAACAACAACAACCACCGCAGGTCGAGCTTCTGGCTTTACAACAACGACTATTTCTCGATTACGGATGTCCAGCTCACCTATAATATGCCATTGAACGTTGCAAAGTCGCTGCTTTTGAAGAATCTTAAACTCTTTATTGATGCATCAGACGTGTACCAGTTTGCCCCTAACAGGAAAATCAGGGATCTGAGAACTGGCAATGAGCCCTATTATCGTACTTTCTCCGTGGGTTTAAAAGCTGCTTTTTAAATTTCAAAAAAGAACAATTATGAGACGAATTACTATATCATTTTTGCTGGGTTCCCTTTTTGTTTTCTCCGCCTGTGATTTGCTGGAGCCGAAGAATGACAACCACAGCACATTTGACAGGGTTTTTAAAGAACCCACCTTTGCGGAAGGGTTGTTGATCAGGGCTTATACCTACCTGCCTACCAACGATTACCGGTGGGATGACGTGGCCACCGATGATGCGGTTACCAACGACAAATTCAACAATTTTATGCGTATGGCTACCGGTGAATGGTCGGCGTTATACAATCCCCAGAATTTCTGGGACAATTCCAACCGGGCCATTCTTTATGCCAACGAATTTTTGGGGATTGTGGACAAGATAGTATGGAAAAGGACCAATCCTGCGGTCAACGAGCTGTATAGAAAGCGACTGACAGGTGAAGCCTATGCCATCAGAGGGATACATAAATTTTTCCTTTTGAGGAACCACGCTGGTATTGGGAAAAACGGTCAGTTGCTCGGCATTCCCATTTACAACAAATTTTTGGAAAACCAGGAAGATTTTTCCACTCCACGTGCAACCTTTGAAGAATCGGTGAGCAGTGTTTATGCTGACTTTACAGAAGCCTTGAAATACCTGCCTTTGGATTATGGAAATATTTCCTCACTCGACAACCTTCCTCCCGGTTTTACGGATATCACAGATGTCAATCATTACAATGCTGTTTTCGGGGATATGTCGAGACAGCGGATTTGCGGGCGCTATGTGAAGGCATTCATGGGACGGATGGCATTGCTGGCGGCTAGTCCTGCTTTTAATCTCACCAACAACCAGGCATTGTGGGAAAGTGCGGCCCAATACAATGGTGAACTGCTGGTTGATGCCGGGGGTATTTCCGGTCTGGATCCCAATGGACATCTATTTTACCTGAAAGCCCAGGTTGATGCGGCCAGGCTGAACAGTGGCGATAATCTTGACCTGAAAGAAATTCTCTGGAGGCGGCCGATTTATTCCGACCGGGTAAGGGAGCAAGACAATTTCCCTCCCTCCCTGTATGGTTCCGGCAGAGTCAATCCCACCCAAAACCTGGTGGATGCATTCCCCATGGCAAACGGATATCCAATCATGCATGAAAGTTCGGGATTTAACCCGGCTTCTCCCTATTCCAACAGGGATCCCCGCCTGGGTCGCTACGTGGTGTATAATGGCAGTTCCATGAAAAGTACCACTATCCGTACCGGTATTGGGGGCGGCCAAAACAGGGTCGACTCCATTCCTACTTCCACAAGGACGGGCTATTATCTCCGGAAGCTCCTCCGTGAAGAGGTGAACGCCAACCCGGCTGTAACCTCTAACCAGGATCATTATCAAACCCATATTCGTATGACAGAGATTTATCTCAATTATGCAGAAGCGGCCAATGAAGTCTGGGGTCCCACGGGAACCGGTTCCTTTGCCTTCTCTGCAAAAGATGTCGTCGGCGCCATCCGGAAAAGAGCCGGTATCAAACAACCTGATGCCTACCTTGCTTCTATTACCGACAAGGAACAAATGCGCGAATTGATCCGCAATGAACGCCGGCTTGAACTCTGTTTTGAGGGATTCCGGTTCTGGGACTTGCGCCGCTGGAAAGCGAACCTGACCGAACCTGCCAATGGAGTGTTAATCAACGGTTCCGAGTTTGCTGTTTTCAAAGTGGAAGACCGGGTCTATAACAATGAGTATATG
>CAZLDP010000199.1:0-5602 GCA_964558145.1 uncultured Prolixibacteraceae bacterium
GTATTGAATGAAAAGATATCCTCCTGCCTGACGCAGTCTGATGAGGATGGAAGAAGCCCCCGAATGGACCAGCGTATTGTTGATCAGTTCACACAAAACCCGGTAAAGTGCAATCTCAATGTTGGGATGAAATCGACTATCGCCGATGTTTCCTTCGATATCGATCGAAATCACCTTACTCTCCGAAATTTTTCCCGAAAAAGCCTTCAGGGCGCTTAGCAGGCCAAAACTCTCCAGTACATGAGGACTCAGGTTGTTTGAAATTTCCCGTACGGCCATAATCGATTCATTGGCAACCTGTTTCATATTCCTTATCAAATCCTGCTGTCCGTTTTCTTCCACACATTGAAGTGCCGAGATCGACATTTTCAGGTTGGAAAGCAAGGGTCCCAGTCCGTCATGAAGCTCTTTGGCAATCCTTTTCCGTTCCCCTTCTTCAGTGCGGATGATGGCTTCTAATACTTTTTTATCCATTTCACCCCTGAGCATGTCGGCTTCCCTTATCTTGTTGAAGATTTTGTTGATAAAGACGATTCCTACGAGCAGAAAAAGGGAGATCAGCACGCCTAACCAACTGATGGCCAAACCGAAGGTACTTTCCACGATCACACCGTCGACCACCTGCGGAAGTTCGTACAACAATCTCACTGCCATCATCAGGAAGGCGGCAGAAATCAGAATCCACGACACATTAAAGCGGGTCCGCTTGATCAGCCCGATGGCGATGAATGCAGTGGCCACCTGCATGAACACCGAAAGAAGCATTGCAATCTTTAAATACATAATAATCAACTGTGTGATTATCTACCATTCAAATCGATAATCTCCATCATAACCTGCCGGAGTTCAATGAAGGCCTTTCACCCTGCCTCACCTGGTTGTGCCCTCGAACACAAAGGCTGCAGGGCCGCGGAGCCAGATGCGGGTAAAGCTGTCGCCCTTCTTTTCAAAGGAGACCGCCAGGTTACCCCCTTTGGCTGTGACCGAAAAACGACCCGAATCCACGCCGCACTTCAGCGCCGCACTGAGTGCCGAAGCGGTAATTCCGGTACCGCAGGCCAGGGTCTCATCTTCCACGCCCCTTTCATAGGTAAAGACCGTCAAATGTCCGGACTCCAGCTTCACGAAATTCACGTTGGTGCCGGTTTCACGGAAACGGTCACTGTAACGGACAGCCCTTCCCTCCTTCACCACATCAAGCCCGTCGAGGCTTTCCACAAACCTGACAAAATGGGGAGAGCCGGTATTCAGAAAAAATTCATCCCCCCGAGCCTCCACCTGCTGAACGTCTGACATCTTCAGGCTGATATCGCCATCATCCTCAAACAGGGCTTCGTGAATTCCATCCACCGCCATGAAGGTGGTCTTATTCCCAGCTATTCCCAGTTGACGGGCAAATGCGGCAATACACCGTCCGCCGTTTCCGCACATACTGGCTTCCCGGCCGTCGGAATTAAAATAACGCATTTCAAAATCGAAACCCGGACAGCGCTGTAACAACATCAACCCGTCGGCGCCGATGCCAAATCTCCGGTCACAAAGCCAGGCAATGTATGAAAAATTGTCAGCTTCAAATGTCAGATCCCGGTTGTCTACAATGACGAAATCGTTTCCGGCGCCATGATATTTAAAAAAATGAAGGCTCATTATCAGTCCTTTCAATTATTAAATGGCAAAAATACACTTTTTCGATCCTTTTCTTTAACAATTTCACAAGTATGCTGTTAAAATATGTAAAAACAAGCACTTATTCATCCTGTTGATGAAACAGTGGCAAAATTTTTGCGTTATCAGAGATCGTTGAATTAATTTAAATAAAAAAAGGAGAATGAACTATGAAGAGTGCATTTAAGAAATATGGCTGGGGCTTTGTGATGCTCCTGGCTTCATCATTCCTGGCTGTTTGGATCTATTCCAAGTATTTTGAAAAGCCGCAGATTGTTACGGTAAAAGAGACGCCTGCAGTTAGGTATACCAGTTTTCCAGGCGAAGATGGCAAGCTTCCCGATCTGACCTTTGCTGCCGAAAACACGGTCAATTCAGTGGTTCATATTATGACGCAGACCATGCGGGGCGGATGGTCGAGCGGGAATCCCTGGCTCGACTTTTTCGGATACAGGCAGGAACCCCAGATAGCCCAAGGTTTTGGTTCGGGGGTAATCATTTCATCCGACGGTTTTATCGTCACCAACAACCATGTAGTGGAAGGGGCCCAGAAAATCAAAGTCATCCTGAATGACAAGCGGGAATTTGAGGCCCGGCTGATCGGAACTGATCCGACCACCGACCTGGCCGTGCTGAGGGTGGAAGAGAAGAATCTTCCGACCCTGAAATACGGGGATTCCGATGCCCTTCAATTAGGTGAATGGGTGTTGGCCGTTGGGAATCCCTTTAACCTGACTTCGACCGTCACCGCCGGGATCGTAAGCGCCAAAGCCCGGAATATCAGGATCAATGCCGACCGGTCGAGCATTGAATCCTTTATACAGACCGATGCAGCCGTCAATCCCGGGAACAGTGGAGGCGCCCTTGTGAATCAGCAGGGAGAACTGGTGGGTATCAACACAGCCATTGCCTCCCGGACCGGTTCTTATGCGGGATACTCTTTTGCCATCCCCACCACCATCGTTAAAAAAGTAGTGGAGGATATCAAAAAATTCGGAGAAGTGCAACGCGCCCTGTTGGGTGTTGAAATTGTGGGAGTTGATGCCGAAGTAGCCAAGGATTACAACCTTAAAAAAATTGAAGGAATATACGTGGCCAACGTCACCGAAGGCGGAGCCGCCAAAGATGCTGGTATCAAATCGGGAGACGTCATCCTGAGCATCCAGGGAAAAAAATTAAACACCACGGCCGAGCTGCAGGAATCTATCAGCCAGTTCCGTCCGGGGGATGAAATAAAAGTTGTTGTAAAAAGAAACGATTCAGAGAAACTATTTACAGTGAAGTTGCGTAACAAGCTTGGCGATACAGTCATGATGAGCGACTCTAACGTAATCCTGGGAGCGGAATTTGAACCGGTATCCGACCGGGAAAAGGCTGAACTCAGGATCAACCGGGGTATCAGGGTTAAAAAGCTGAGCAACGGCAAACTGAAGAGCGCGGGGCTGGTCGAAGGGTTTGTTATTACAGATGTCAATAAGAAGCCCGTGTATGATATAGGTGATTTTAAAAGAGTTATTACAAATGCGAAAGGCGGGATTTTGGTTGAAGGAGTTTATCCGAACGGAGAACTGGCTTATTTTGTTTTCGGAGTAAACTGACAACTTTTCGCATACTGTTTACAACACAATTACATTAAAAATTTCACCATAAGTTGGATATAAGGTGTTTATGTCCTTAAATGGTTATATTTGCAAGTTTTTCAAAGAGAATTATGAGACAGCTAAAGATCACTAAATCAATTACTAACCGGGAGAGTGCGTCGTTGGACAAATATCTGCAGGAGATCGGAAAGGAAGAACTGATCACCGTGGAGGAGGAGGTTGAACTGGCGCAAAGAATCAAGAAGGGGGATCAGGAGGCTTTAGAAAAGCTGACGCGGGCTAATCTCCGTTTCGTGGTTTCTGTGGCAAAGCAATACCAGAATCAGGGACTTAGTCTTCCCGACCTGATCAATGAAGGCAATCTCGGATTGATCAAAGCTGCTGAAAAGTTTGACGAAACCAGAGGATTTAAATTCATCTCCTATGCCGTTTGGTGGATCAGGCAATCGATTCTCCAGGCGCTGGCTGAACAGTCGAGAATTGTCAGGTTGCCCCTGAACCAGGTGGGTTCCCTGAACAAAATCAACAAGGCTTTTTCGAAGTTCGAACAGGAACATGAGCGGAAACCTTCGGCAGAAGAGCTTGCCGACACGCTTGACCTTCCTGCCGACAAAGTGGCCGACACGCTGCGGGTATCGGGAAGGCACGTCTCTGTGGATGCCCCCTTCGTGGATGGTGAAGACAACAGCCTCCTCGATGTGCTGGTCAACAGCGATTCTCCAAACGCCGACCGCAGCCTTATACAGGAATCCCTAGCCAAGGAGATCAGCCGTGCATTGACTACGCTGACTGAAAGGGAAAGCGACATTGTCAAGCTTTTCTTCGGAATTGGCTGTCAGGAAATGACGCTGGAGGAGATCGGCGAACGGTTTGGACTGACCCGCGAAAGAGTAAGGCAAATCAAGGAGAAGGCCATCCGCCGCCTGCGGCATGCCTCCCGGAGCAAATTGCTGAAAACCTACTTAGGTTGAAATAAGGTTTATTATAAAAAAGAGAGGCTGCCGTTCCGGCAGCCTCTCTTTTTTTAGGATTGGATCAGTTCCACACTTCGCTTGACAAACCGGTCCAGATCGGCTCCCTTGAGCAATCCGTTGGCTAATAAAGCCAGATCGACCAGTTGTTTGGCGAGTTTGTTCTGCTTCCCAAACTCCTTCAAGTGGTTTCGCTTTTTCTCTTCCACCTCCCCGAGGTTCTTTCTCACATCCTCCAGTTGTTTCTTCTCTTCTGTGGGAATTTCCTCCTCCTTCTTGCCTTTCTTCTTTTTCTCCAACGACTCCTCCTGTGCTTTTAGCCCGACAATCTCCTTCTGCAAGCCGGCTAATGTCTCTCCCAACACCTCCTTTTTTTCATCCAAAACTCTTTTCACAAGCGGATGAGCTGTGTTGACTACCAGGTTCAGACTTTCGGGCATGTCGCCGTAAAAACCCATTCCCGATTGAAACTGACTCATATCCTTCATCCTGCGCATCCATTCGTTGCGGGTGACGACCATCGGAGCCCCATCCACACCCAAATCCTTGAAATCCACAATATAACTCACACCCCCGTTTTCCGGAGTAACAGCCTGGAAAACCGGCGACAACTCCTGCTTCTCTTCCCAGCTCATCTCCTTTTTTTCCGGATCATCCTTCCTGATCAGATGCTCAACCACATCGGAATCCACCCGTACAAAACGTTTGTTGCTAAACTTCTGCTCCAGTTTGTTCACCAATGGCGTGGTCAGAATATCATCCATCACAAGCACATCGTATCCCTTTGAACGGGCAGCATCCACAAAGGTGTACTGATCTTCGGAATTATTGGTGTACAAATAGACCAGGTTCTTATCCTTGTCGGTCTGGTTCTCTTTAATCAGTTTTTCGTACTCCTCAAAAGTGAAGTAACTGCCTTCGGTATTCTTGAAGAGGAAAAACGACTCGGCCCGCTCGCTGAACTTATCATCGGTCAGCATGCCATACTCGATAAAAATCTTCAGGTTGTCCCATTTCTTTTCAAAATCTTCGCGGTTATCCTTGAAAATCTGACTTAACCGATCAGCCACTTTTTTGGTGATGTGCGAACTAATTTTCTTTACGTTGGAATCGCTCTGGAGATAAGAACGGGAAACATTTAACGGAATATCGGGTGAATCAAGAACTCCATGCAAAAGGGTCAGAAAATCGGGAACGATCCCTTCGACGGAATCAGTAACAAAAACCTGGTTGCTGTACAACTGGATCTTGTTCTTCTGGACTTCCAGATTGTTCTTGATTTTCGGGAAATAGAGAATTCCGGTTAGATTGAACGGATAGTCGACATTGAGGTGAATGTTAAAAAGCGGCTCATCGGCTAGGGGG
>CAZLDP010000200.1:0-5589 GCA_964558145.1 uncultured Prolixibacteraceae bacterium
AATGATGCCATCGTCGCCGAGTACGGAGCGACCGTTCTTCACAGAGTGAAAACGGGTGTCGCCTCCCTTTACCAACCGGAAGGGAAGGGTAAAATGATGTGTCTTGCATAGGTCAGACCAGAGTTTGAAGTGGTTTCCGGGCAGGACAATGACCAGTTCCATACCGGGATCATAACCGTGGAAGCATTCCAAGGTGTGCATCAAGACAGGTTTACCGCCCACTTCCAAAAACTGTTTGGGGCGGTGATGACCCATCCGGATACCCGAACCTCCGGCAACAACCAGTGCGATTTTTTTCATTTATGAGGTTTTAAACAGGTTAAAAAAACCTGTATCTTGCAATACATTCACAAAAATAACATTCTCGCGCAAATGAAAGCCATCCTTGAGTTCCTGAATGATCTGAAAAGGAACAACAACCGGGAGTGGTTCCAGTCGAACCGCAACCGGTATGAAGCAGCCCGTGAAAAGGTGTTGTTTATGACCGAATTGTTTATCCGGGAAATCCGAAAATTCGATAACGACATCCCCATGATGGACCCCAAGGAGTGCCTCTTCAGGATATACCGCGACATCCGGTTTTCACCCGATAAGCGCCCCTATAAAACCCATTTTGGCAGTTTCATCGGGAAAGGGGGATTTAAAAGCAACCGGGCAGGATATTATTTTCACCTTCGACCCAGCGAGAATTACTTAGGCGGCGGTATTTATATGCCCCCGGCTCCTGTTCTCAAAGCGCTGCGGACTGCCATCTTCGATCAGCCCGAAGCGTACATGGATATATTGAATGATCCCGGGTTTAAACGCTATTTCACCGACTACGAAGGGGAGAAACTTAAAACAGCGCCCAAGGGATTTCCGCCCGATTTCCCCTACATTGAGCTGCTGAAACCCAAATCCTATGCTTTCGGGATGAACCTTACCGATGCCGAGGTTCTGGATGGGGAGTACATCGATAAAACAGTAGATATTTTCAGGGAGATGCATAAAATGAACCGGTTTCTGAATGAGGCGCTCGATAACTACCTCTGAACAGAGGCGCGTTGTGATAGGATGTTCCCTGGTATAATAAGTTAACAAATCAGAATATGGCGCTCATAAAATCAATTTCCGGAATACGCGGGACCATTGGGGGGATGCCCGGAACCGCACTTACTCCCCTGGATATAGTCAAGTTTACTGCCTCTTATGCCAGGTGGGTGAAGGAATCGTCGTGCAAACCGAAATGTAAAGTAGTGGTGGGCCGCGATGCCCGTATCAGTGGTGAGATGGTCAGATCGCTGGTGTGCGCCACACTCTCGGGAATGGGGATCGATGTGACTGACATCGGGTTGGCCACCACGCCGACAACTGAAATTGCCGTTGTCGCAGAGGATGCGGATGGCGGGATCATCCTGACAGCCAGTCATAATCCGAAACAATGGAATGCATTGAAGTTGTTAAACGGGAAAGGTGAATTTCTATCAGCGGAAGAGGGCGCCCTCATTCTCCGGTATGCCGAAGAGGAAAGCTTCGAATTTGCAGGGGTCGATGAGTTGGGAAGAATGGCCGTAAAAGATTATACAGCCGAACATGTGCGTCAGGTTCTGGCTCTTGAATTGGTAGATGTGGAAGCCATTCGTGCAGCAGATTTCTCTGTGGCTTTTGATGCAGTCAACTCCGTGGGGGGGATAGCCATCCCGCCACTTCTTAAGGCCCTGGGCGTGAAAAGGATTGTCCCTATCAACGATGAACCTTCGGGCCACTTTGCGCATGCACCCGAACCATTACCTGAAAATCTTATGGAAACCTGCAGAATGGTCCAAACCCGGAATGTAGACGTCTGCTTTGTAGTGGATCCTGATGTGGACCGTTTATCGATTATCAGCGAAGACGGCAGCATGTTCAATGAAGAGTATACCCTGGTGGCTGTAGCCGACTATGTGCTTTCGCGTACGCCCGGCAACACGGTATCGAATATGTCGTCGAGCCGTGCCCTGCGGGTGGTTACTGAAAAGTACGGATGCAGTTATTTCGCTTCGGCAGTGGGTGAAGTGAATGTGGTGGCCCTGATGAAGGAGACCGGGGCGGTGATCGGCGGTGAAGGAAACGGAGGGGTTATTTACCCTGCCAGCCATTACGGACGCGATGCTCTGGTGGGCATAGCCCTCTTTCTGACTCATCTGGCCCATTCAGGATTGACCTGTTCCGCCCTGCGGAAAACCTATCCCGACTTTTTTATCTCCAAGAACAAGATTGAACTGACTCCCGGCATCGATGTGGACCAGGTGTTGATCCAAATGGAAAAAATCTTCGAAAAGGAGAAGGTCACCACCATCGACGGGGTGAAAATCGACTTTGCCGAAGAATGGGTTCACCTGCGCAAATCCAATACCGAACCCATAATCCGGATTTACGCGGAATCAGCTACTCCGGAAATGGCAGATAAGTTGGCGCAAAGGATGATCGCCTTAATCAAGGAGATCATTTAAGCTTTGACAATCCGCATGACCCGTTCCACTGCGTCGTCAATCTGTCCGGCGCTTTCCAAGCCCAGGGTCATCGCGTGGATATTTCCCTTGGTAAGGGCATACTGAATCGACTGTTCTCTGTCGGCTTCCGATGTTTTGTCGCCGTTCCCAAAAATTTTCATGGCAATGATCCCTTTCCCGTTGTCCTGTGCCCTGGCCAGAAGAGCCGAAACTTCTTCCGGGGTGTTGTCCATGTGGACGCCGAAAGGATTGATGCGGGCCAGGATGATATCGACCCAGGGATCGTCGGCCGCTTCCACCAAGGCCTGCCAGTTATGACAAGATATGCCGACCGCTTTTACAATTCCCTTCTCTTTGGCTTCAGAAAAACCTTCGATGAAAACTTTCTTTTCTTCTTTCCAGTTGGGGCGAACCATACAATGCATCAGCAGGATGTCGAAGTAATCGCTGCTGGTTTCCTGCCGGAAACGGTCGAGGGTTTTGGCTACGTCCCCGCTTTTCTGCCAATTGGTGTCGGTGGTCCACATTTTGGTGAGCAGGGTGGTTTTATCCCTGGGGATTTCTTTCAAAACCTCTCTCACGAAGGTGTGTGATCCGTATGAGTCGGCCATGTCAAAGAAGCGGATTCCCCGGTCCCAAGCATGACGCGCTAACTTAACGAAATTCTCCTTGCCCAACCGGGTCTGATTCGATTGCTGGTTGGCCGCGATAGACCCCGTTCCCAGGGCAACACGGGGAACTTTAAGCCCTGATTTCCCCAGTTTAACCTTGTCAACCATCACCGGGTTCCTTCTGCACGTAGCAGCTTCCACATCTCCGGTTCCCAGAAAGGTCAGCCCGGCTAATCCGGCAGCGGTGGTTTGAATGAAATTGCGGCGGTCAATCTTCTTCATTTTAAAAATTAGATTTTTTTACGGCATTAAGTTACGGTTTTTTTTGATTTTCTTTTTTTTCCTCCATTTTTGCAAGAAGGATCATTTACACCATTATCTAAACTTTAAACAGTATGAAGAGATTTTTGTTTTTTGTTTTTTTGTTTCTGTTTGTGACAGCGCTTTCTGCCCAGAATGTGCAATTACACTACGACGCAGGTAAAGACCGGGGGTATCTTACTTCCACGGTTGAAATGTTCAAACCCGACAAATATGGAAGCACCTTCTTCTTTGTGGACATGGATTACAGCAGTGTTCCCGGGATCAAGGGCGTAACCCTGGCTTATTGGGAAATTGCTCGTGCTTTGAAATTCTGGGATGCCCCGGTGGCTTTTCATACGGAATACAACGGGGGATTCGGACAGTGGAGCAGCGGTATGGTTAAAGGAGCCTACCAGATCAACGACGCCTTCCTTAACGGATTGGAATATGCATGGAATGCCGCTGATTTTTCGAGGGGATTGACTCTCCAGGCGATGCACAAATATATCAGAGGCAAGCACGACTTTGCGTTTCAGTTAACAGGGGTCTGGTATCTCCACCTGTTAGACCAAAAAGTCTCCTTTACCGGATTTGCCGATTTTTGGAGGGAAGATAATGTTTTCGGAAAGAACACCACGAAATTTGTATTTCTGTCGGAACCCCAGCTCTGGTACAATTTCAACCCTCATTTTTCAGCCGGGGGCGAAATAGAATTCTCGAGCAATTTCGGAGGATGGGAAGGTTTTCGCGTTTGCCCGACCCTTGCTGTTAAGTACACCTTTTAATATATTTTACGATGCTGGAAAAATTCTTCGGATTGAAAGAGAACGGGACTTCTGTAAGGACCGAACTGTTGGCGGGATTGACCACCTTTATGACCATGGCCTATATCCTTGCCGTGAATCCCGATATCCTTGGCGCTGCAGGGATGGATAAGGGAGCCGTTTTTTCTGCCACCGTGCTCTCCTCTGTGATTGCCACTCTGGTAATGGCCTTTTGGGCAAAGCTGCCTTTTGCTCTGGCGCCAGGAATGGGTTTGAATGCTTTCTTTGCCTTTACCGTGGTTTTGGGCATGGGCCATTCCTGGCAGTTTGCCCTAACTGCTGTGTTTATTGAAGGCTTGATATTCATTTTGCTGACAGTGGGAAACGTCAGGGAGTTGATTGTCAATTCGATACCGATGAACCTGAAACATGCCATCTCGGTGGGGATCGGATTGTTTATTGCCTTCCTGGGGTTGAAAAATGCGGGAATTATTGTCAGTAATCCTGCCACTTACCTTGCCCTCGGGGATATCGTCCATGTGTCTGAAAATCCGGGCCCACTGGTTGCCCTTGTCACCCTCCTGATCATGGGGGTACTGCTTGCTTTTAGGGTGAAAGGTGCACTCCTGATTGGAATCCTGGCAGGAACATTGCTTGGATTCCCCTTGGGGGCTACCAAACTTCCCGATCATTTCGACTTTGCACCTCCCTCGCTGGGGCCAGGATTTCTTCAGTTTGAATGGACGGAGGTTTTCACGATCGACATGGTTCTGGTTGTCTTTACCTTTCTTTTTGTGGATATTTTCGATACAGTGGGAACGCTGGTGGGCGTCTCTTCCAAAGCCAACATGCTCGACGAACAGGGGCGCATCCCCAGGGTCAAGCAGGCATTCTTTGCCGATGCCATCGGCACCACCGTTGGAGCCATGCTGGGTACCAGCACTGTCACTACCTATGTAGAGAGCGCTGCCGGTGTCAATGAGGGAGGCCGCACAGGGCTCACTGCGCTTACCGTGGCAATACTCTTCCTCCTGGCGCTGTTCCTGTCGCCCCTGTTTCTGATGATTCCCGGAGTGGCCACGGCGCCGGCTCTGGTCATCGTGGGCGCTATGATGCTTACCCCGGTGAAAAAAATAGAGATGGATGATTATACCGAAGCCATTCCGGCTTTTCTGACCATGATCATGATGCCCTTGTCGCATTCCATCTCCGAAGGGATCCTCTTTGGCGTATTGTCGTATGTGTTGCTGAAAATCTTTTCAGGTAAATACAGGGAACTCTCCGTCACAACCATCCTCCTGGCGGTTCTGTTTATGCTGAAGTTTTTTCTCTGACGCTGTTTTTTGATTGCGATGTAAAGATTTTTTCTATTTTTGCATCGCATCCGGGTTGTTAGCTCAGTTGGTTTAGAGCATTACCTTGACAGGGTAGGGGTCACTG
>CAZLDP010000201.1:0-5533 GCA_964558145.1 uncultured Prolixibacteraceae bacterium
AAACCATTAAAAACACGCCGGACAGACAAAAAATAAAACGTTTCATGCTACAGCAGTTGTTGGTTCAAGCCTGAAAGTTAAGGAAAATCCCGTGGATTATCTCCTTATTTTATCTGGGAGAAAGGGATCAGGATTAAGTGGCTCCCCCGATGATTCTTCATTTATTTCCATAATTTTGTCTGGAAGGGTGAATAGTAAAAACCAGTCGAAATGAGAATATCCCGTGTTGTTTTATGGTGCATCTTTTTTTCTCTGTTGTCTGAAGGGGTGGTAAGGGCACAGTTATCCGGGCCAAGGCCGGCAGATGGTTTTGTACCCGGGCAGGAGATTTTGAACCAGCCCTTCAGCGAGGCTGACCGGAAGATGTTTCTTGAGCCGCCTTCGTTGTATAACCCCGAAACCTGGTTCCATTTTATCGGGGGCAATGTTTCCGGGCCGGGCATTACCGCCGATTTAGAAGCCATAAAAGAAGCGGGGATACGTGGCATTCAGCTTTTTCATGGTCAGTTTGGGGGTGAATGGCCAGGGGTCGCTCCCCAGATCAAATGCCTCAGTGAACCCTGGGATGGTATGATCCACCATGTGGCGTCGGAATGTCGCAGGCTGGGTTTGCGGTTTACCATGCAGAACTGTCCGGGTTGGGCTATGGCGGGGGGACCCTGGATTCTCCCCGAAAATGCCATGCGTCATCTGGTATGGAGCCGCACGGATGTGAACGGAGGAGTTTTGCAGAAAATTACCCTTCCCCAACCTCAGCCGTCAGATGAGCCGTGGAGGGATTACCGGGAGGTGGCCGTTATTGCATTTCCGACACCTGCCGATGACACCGGCAAACCCCTCGTTCCCCGGTCGGTGACCAGTAACCTCAACCATCTTCCGTGGGCTGAAATTCTTGGGAACAATGGAGGGGTGAAAATTGATCTGAAGGGAGGAGAAGGTCCGGTATGGGTAGAAGTAAGCTTCGACAGTGAAACCACCCTCCGCACGGTCGAATTTCCTCCTGTCAGGTCGTTCAACCACAGTTGGTGTTATGAACCGGATGTCACAGTGACCATTCAGGCCCTTCTCCCCGGTTCAGAGCCCGAAGTAGCCCATATCAGGATGCCCCAAAGCAACTGGCAGGATAACAAACCTATCTCGGTGGCCTGTGCCGAAGTCCCGGCTCAGAAATACCGCATCACCCTTGAAAACCGGCACGACATGGTTTTAGCCTATATTAGGCTCTTTTCGGGAGCCCGCTTAGACAACTGGGAATCCCAGGCCGGATGGGTGCTGCGAAGCCTGCTCCGGAGGCCTTATCCCGAACAGTCGCCCCAAGCATGGATCAATCCGGCTGATGTGAGGATATTGAGCAAAGAAACGGATGGAAAGGGCAACCTGGAATGGAAAGTGCCTGAAGGGAAATGGACAGTGTTGCGTGTGGGGCATGTGAATACGGGGAAGAAGAATGGACCGGCACCTCCCGAGGCCACAGGATGGGAATGCAATAAACTTTCTCCGGAGGGAGCCGAAGCCCATTTTGCTGGATATATCGGAAGGTTAACGGCGGATGGGGGAGCGGCAGAAAACAATCTCCTGCAGGGAATGCTCCTCGACAGTTGGGAGTGTGAAACCCAAACCTGGACCGAAGGGATGAATCTTCGGTTTCAGGAATTGCGGGGATACACACTTTGGAACTGGTTCCCTGCACTGATGGGCTATACGGTGGGAGATCCCGAAACGACCACCCGTTTTTTACGCGACTGGAGAGCCACCCTGAACGACCTCCTGGTGAAGAACTTCTATGGAAAAATGGCTGATCTGGGACATCAAAAGGGCCTGTCTGTCGCGTTTGAAACCGCATCGGGCGATGTTTTTCCTGCCGATATCCTTGAATATTACAAATATGCCGATGTGCCGATGTGCGAATTCTGGCATCCCAGAAGCGAGGGGTACGTGGGCAGTCTGAATTTCAAACCGGTTAAGCCCTGTGCTTCCGCAGCCCGGCTCTATGGCAAACCCAGGGTGGCAGCAGAAGCTTTTACCTCTTTTAACCTGACTTATCATGAGACGCCATCCATGCTCCGGCATATCGCCCACATCCATTTTGCCGAAGGCGTCACCCATCTGGTGTTCCATACCTATACCCATAATCCCCGCACCGACTGGCTTCCTCCGGGAACATCCTTCGGGTCGGGAATAGGCACCCCTTTTCTGAGGGGTCAAACCTGGTGGAAATTTATGAAACCGTTCACTACCTCACTCGCCCGGTGCACCTACCTTCTTGAACGTGGAAAACCGGTATCGGACGTCCTCTGGTACCTGGGCGATGAACTGGATCATAAACCCCCTCAGGATGCGCCTTTCCCGGAAGGGTACCATTATGATTATTGCAATACCGATGTTTTGCTGAACCGTTTGTCGGTGCGCGACGGACTGATCGTCACTCCCGAAGGGATCAGCTACCGGCTGCTCTGGCTTGGTGATTCGCCGCGTCTGCTGCCTGAAACCCTTGAAAAACTGAAGTTGATGCTTGAACAAGGCGCCACTGTGGTTGGAGATCCTCCGCGGGGCTTGGCTACCCTGTCGGGAGGCAGGAAGGGGGAATCGCGGTACAAAAGCTTGGTACAGCGCCTCTGGGGAAAGGAGCAAAGGCAGGGAGTACGTAAAATCGGAAGGGGCCGCCTTATCTCAGGTGTCTCTATTGATGCCGCTCTGATACGATCCGGGATACAACCTGACGTAATAGGGAACGGCCTTTTGTGGACTCACCGGGTGACCGATGGTGCCGACTGGTATTTTGTTACATCCGCCGGCGAGGAGGGCTACTCCGGGGTTCCTGCCTTCAGGGCATCCGGTACTGTCGAACTATGGGACCCCGTCAACGGAGAAATGAGGGAAGCCACAGCAACCAGGGAAGAAAATGGTTGCACCCTGGTGCCGCTGAAACTTCCCCCTTCGGGCGCTCTCTTTGTTGTTTTTCGAAAGGAAGCGAAATCGGAGCTTAAACCGGGTACTGCTATACAAAAAATCAGCAGCGAAATGCCAATCGAAGCTCCCTGGAGACTCTCCTTCCCGGAAGGATGGGGTGCTCCCGCCTCCGTGCCGTTGAAGAAGCTGGCCCCATGGACCATTCCCGATCTCTCGCTCCCCGCGAGATGCTTTTCGGGAACTGCCGTCTATTCGACAGAGTTTACCCTTCCTGATACCCTCACGGGGGCCACCCTGACCCTTGATCTGGGACGGGTCGAAGTCGCTGCTTCCGTTTTGATCAACGGCAAAGAGGCCGGGAAAGTGTGGACTCCTCCCTATACGGTGGATATTTCAGAACAGGTAAAACCCGGACGGAATCAACTGTCGGTCGAAGTGACCAATACCTGGTTTAACCGGCTGGTCTATGACGACAGCTTACCTGTCGGTGAACGAAAAACATGGACCATCAGCGGGCCGGCAAAAGACTCTCCCCTTAAGCCTTCCGGACTTATCGGCCCCGTAACCCTGCATATCAGGTCAATTCGCGGGAAATAAGTTTTTTATCAGTTCGGCTGAAATGTTCCAAAGTGGGCTGGACCAACAGCTCAGATTTGCCCTTATTCTATTTATCTGCAGGAAATCGGTGTGATTAAAAAAGAATGATTATTTTCACCGGCAACTAAATCGGCATAAATGAGAGAATCGTTAATGGCACTGGATCATATCCGCCTTAATTTTTCAGAGGGAGGATTGTTTTTTCTCAATGTTACCATCGCATTCGTGATGTTTGGGGTAGCCTTGAATATTAAGTTGGGTGAGTTCAGAGAAGTATTCACAAAACCCAGGTCTTTTATTGCCGGTTTGACATCCCAGTTCATTTTATTGCCGGCAGTTACTTTTCTGCTGGTATTAGTTTTGAATCCGTCACCCTCTGTCGCCTTGGGAATGATTCTGGTGGCTGCATGCCCGGGGGGAAATGTCTCCAATTTCATGACCTCCCTGGCAAAGGGAAATATTGCGCTGTCGGTTTCATTGACTGCATTCTCCACCATAATTGCCATGATAATGACGCCTGCCAATTTTGCTTTCTGGGGTGACCTCTATATCAATTTTTATGAGAAATCGGGTGCAGAATTTCTCAGGCCAATTGAAATTGATTTCTGGCAGGTAGTTCAAACCGTATTTATCCTGCTGGGTATTCCAGTAGTACTGGGACTCTTTGTGGCCCGGCAATTCCCCTGGCTGACCCGAAAGATCAGGAAACCGATTAAGCAGATCTCATTTATTATTTTTGTCATTTTTGTGATCATCCTGCTTTCTGCCAATTTCTCCAATTTTATGAAAGCAATTCATCTGATATTCTTTATAGTATTAATTCACAACGGGCTCGCTCTTATAACGGGATTTGTTTTCAGCACACTTTTACGTAGACCGAGGGCTGACCGGAGAGCAATCACCATTGAGACCGGCATTCAAAATTCCGGTCTGGCGCTGGTGCTGATGTTCAATCCCAAGATTTTTCCGCCCGATCTGGAACTTGGTGGCATGGCTGTGGTGGCTGCCTGGTGGGGAGTGTGGCATATTGTGTCAGGACTGATCCTTTCGTCCTTCTGGGCCCGAAAACCATTGGATGTAGAAATAGTTGGGGAGAGGGAAGCTGCAACGCCGGCATAAAAAGCACATCCCTTTTCACTCTGTATGTGTCCGGAGATTCGACAGGTCGGCAATAGAACCTGTAAACATCGTCCGGTAGAGTTTAATCCGGCAAGTCCGTCTTCCTTATTTGAAAAATGATCGTGTTTAATCCTCCAAATACCCTTTTTTTGCCTCTAAAATCTGTTCCTTCACGTGCTTATTCAACTCATCGGGGCTCATGGTTCCCGGTTGAATGGCAGGGAGAAACCGGATACTGATTTTTTCGCCCCTGTTGATCTTTTTTGCTCCGTACGACATTGCGGCATAGGCTCCGTGAATGACAACCGGAACCACGGGAATGTTCAACTCGGCGCTCAGTATGGCATAGGTTTTTTTGAAATCGCCGAGTTCCCCGGTCAGGGAGCGTGTTCCTTCGGGAAAAATCAGAATCTTCTTGCCTTGCTTGACAACTTCCGCCATTTTCAGGATGGAATTTTTCAGATCTTTGGAAAGGTCCATTACGATAACATTGGTCCGCGCAGCCAGGTATCTTCTGATGGTGCTTTTGACATGTTCTTTTTTCGCGTAGGAATAGGTGTTCTTCAGGGTTTGCCTGTCTAAATAGGAAAGGACCAGAAAGGGGTCGAGTTTGCTTTCATGGTTGGGGGCGAAGAAGCAGGGTCCTTCAGGAATATTATCCATTCCGGTTCCCTCAAACTGGAAAAACAACCGGAAAAAAGCCCTTACCAATTTCACTGCAGGGGCCAGCAGGAAAGAGGTTTTCGGGAGGATTACCTCTGCATCTTCCTTTAGGCTGCCTGACCAGGTGGTGTCGGCATTCGACTTGTGAAAAAGCTTATGTTGGCGGATGTAGTCGGCCATCTGGTTGACAGAAGGGAACTTGAGCAACTGTTCCTCATTCAGTTTTATTCCGAAGGTTTTTTTC
>CAZLDP010000202.1:0-5524 GCA_964558145.1 uncultured Prolixibacteraceae bacterium
CTCCCCGGCATCTGTGATATCCAGGGTATCATAATCGGTAAATCTGAAAACATACTCCGGGAAACGAGGTGACAGAAACCTTAACTCACTTCCCAACTGTCCGTTGGCTCCTGTTATGACTATCTTTCTCACTGGTATATAAAATTCATTTCAGCCTGGGTAAAAAGAGGCGCCATCCGGTCTTTTTCCGATATCAGCCACTCTTCCTCCGAAATCTGCCAGTCGATAGACAGAAACGGATCATTAAACCGGATCCCCCTTTCAGCTTCCCGGTTGTACAAATGATCGCACTTGTAGGCGAAGACAACTGTAGGGGTAAGCACCGAAAAACCATGAGCAAATCCCCTGGGAATCAGCATTTGAAGTTTGTTCTCCCCCGAAAGCCGGGTACCAAACCATTTTCCGAAAGTAGGAGAACCTTTCCTCAGGTCCACAGCCACATCAAATACGGCACCGGAAATTACCCTCACCAGTTTGGCCTGGGCATACGGGTTAAGCTGGTAATGCAATCCACGGACAACACCTATGGACGAAAATGATTCATTATCCTGGATAAACCGGGAGGTGATTCCAGCCTGATCGAACTTCTCCTGGTTGTATGCCTCAAAAAAATATCCCCTTGAATCTTTATAAATCTCCGGCTCAACTATTTTTACACCTGCCAGAGGAGTATCAAATACTTTCATTACACGCTGTTTTCATTTTCCAGAGTTTTGAAACCCTCATCCTCAATGGATTAACTTCATTCACCCCATTCCTGTGCATGGGTACAGTCTCCTTTCAAAAAGACTTGATCTGGTTTCCTGCCAGCTTAAGCAAGTAGTGTCCATATTGATTTTTTTTAAGGGGTTCGGCCAGATCGATTAGCTGTTCACGGGAAATAAAACCTTTTTTAAAAGCTATCTCTTCAATGCACGATACCTTGAGACCCTGTCGCTGTTCTATGGTTGCTATGAAATTGGATGCCTGTAACAAACTGTCGTGTGTACCCGTGTCCAGCCATGCAAATCCCCTGCCTAACAATTTCACGTTGAGCCTCCCCTCCTCCAGGTAGAGCCGGTTCAGATCGGTAATTTCCAGTTCTCCACGGGCGGAAGGTTTCAATGCCTTGGCTTTGGCCACTACATCGTTCGAATAAAAATAGAGTCCTGTGACAGCATAGTTCGAACGGGGTTTCTCTGGTTTTTCCTCAATGGAGATCACCTTCCCCGATTTGTCAAACTCAACAACACCATATCGCTCCGGATCGGTCACATAATAACCGAAGACGATGGCGCCATCCTCAAGAGATGCTGCTTTCTCCAGGATACTCCGGAAATTATACCCGTAAAAAATATTGTCGCCCAGAATCATGCAAACATTGTCGTCCCCGATGAAAGCTTCTCCCAGGATAAAGGCTTGCGACAATCCATCGGGCGATGGCTGAATCTTGTAATAAATATCAAGCCCTAGCTGATGGCCGTTCCCGAACAGTTCCTCATAAAGATGAATATCGGTGGGGGTGGATATTACCAGAATTTCCCTGATACCAGCCAGCATCAGCACTGACAGAGGATAATAAATCATGGGTTTGTCGTAAACAGGCAAAATCTGCTTGGAAATGGTCCGTGTCACCGGGAAAAGTCTGGTACCTGCACCTCCGGCTAATATGATTCCTTTCATCTCTTTTTTTTTCAAAATTAATAATTCTGTATAACCCGGCAATTTTTCAGAACTTCTTCTCCCCGCAAGGAGTCAAAAAGGTGGTTACAATTCCGTACCTGTTCTTTCCCTATAAAAAAGAGACAAATATTTTGAGAATCCGGCGTTTAGTTTTACTTTTGCGGCCGGTTTCTAAACAGAAATAATGTCTAACTTATTAATTGATTAACAATTACATGACTGAAATTACAAATGAAAATCCAGAAATCCGGGAATCAGCCGAGATGGAAGTGACTGAGGTTGCTCAAGCCACCAGCCCCGTTCAACCCAAAGCCGATGATTTTGACTGGGACAGTCTTGAATCCGGCATGGATACTTACACAGCCCATCGTCGCGATGAACTGGAAAACCTTTACAACAACACGCTCAACACCGTTCAGGAAAAAGAAGTACAGGAAGGAACCGTCATTTCCATGAACAAAAGGGAAGTAGTGATTGACATCGGCTACAAATCCGATGGCATTGTAAGTCTCAACGAATTCCGCTACAATCCCGAGCTTAAAGTGGGTGACAAAGTGGATGTATACGTCGAGAATCTTGAAGATCCCAAAGGTCAGATGATCCTGTCGCACAAAAAAGCCAGAGCGATGAAGTCATGGGAAAGAATTAACACAGCTCATGACAATGGAGAGATTATCAAGGGATTTATCAAATGCCGTACGAAAGGCGGAATGATCGTTGACGCCCTGGGAATCGAAGCCTTCCTGCCCGGTTCGCAGATTGACGTGAAACCCATCCGCGACTACGATATTTACGTAGGCAAGACTATGGAATTCAAAGTTGTTAAAATTAACCATGAATTCCGCAATGTGGTCGTGTCGCACAAGGCACTTATCGAAGAAGAACTCGAATTACAGAAAAAAGAAATCATTTCGAAACTTGAAAAGGGACAGGTTCTGGAAGGTACTGTCAAGAACATCACCTCCTACGGGGTCTTTATTGACCTTGGCGGTGTCGACGGGCTGATCCATATCACCGATCTTTCATGGGGCCGCATTATTCATCCCAACGAGATTGTAGAACTTGACCAGAAACTGAACGTGGTGATCCTCGATTTCGACGACGACAAAAAGAGGATTGCACTGGGCCTGAAACAGCTCACCCCGCATCCGTGGGACAAACTCAGCGAAGGATTGAAAGTGGGTGACACCGTGAAAGGCAAAGTCGTGGTACTTGCTGACTACGGCGCCTTTGTCGAAATTGCCCCCGGCGTGGAAGGGTTGATCCATGTATCGGAAATGTCGTGGAGCCAGCATCTTCGCAGTGCCCAAGACTTCCTCAAAGTCGGTGATGAAGTGGAAGCTCAGATCCTGACACTTGACCGCGACGAACGGAAAATGTCACTGGGGATCAAGCAATTAAAGAATGACCCCTGGGAACAGATCGAAACCCGCTTTGGCTTGGGTACCACCCACAAAGCCACGGTGAGGAATTTCACCAACTTTGGCGTTTTCGTTGAAATCGAAGAAGGGGTCGACGGACTGATCCACATCAGTGACCTGAGCTGGACGAAAAAAATCAAACATCCTTCTGAATTTACCGGCATCGGCGAAGAAATTGAAGTGGTCGTCCTTGACATCGACAAGGAAAACCGCCGCCTCAGCCTGGGACACAAACAACTGGAAGAAAATCCCTGGGATGTATTCGAAACCATTTTTACCACCGACTCGATCCATGAAGGTACGATCGTGGAATTGATGGATAAGGGTGCCGTAATTGCCCTGCCTTACGGGGTGGAAGGATTTGCCACACCGCGTCATCTCGTCAAGGAAGATGGAAGCCAGGTTAAACTTGAAGAAAAGCTGAATTTCAAAGTGATTGAATTCAACAAATCGGCCAAGAGGATCATTGTTTCCCACTCCAGGGTTTACGAAGATGAAAAGAAAGCCGAAGAATCCGCTAAAAAGAAATCAGAAAGCCGTTCCACCAAGAAAGCCATGAAGACGATTATCGACAATGCAGAAAGGACGACATTGGGGGATATCTCCGACCTGGCTGCACTGAAAACACAAATGGAAGCTAACGAAAAAAAAGCTAAAAACTAATCAGCTTTGCGTTAATTTTCGTAAATTGTAAACATGGCGTTCGAAATTGAGCAAAGAGAGCATTACACGCTGGTAACCATTCTTTCGGAAAAACTCGATACCAATAATGCACCTGATCTGAAATCGCAATTGGTTGTGATCAGCGGTGAGGGTGAGAAAAATATTGTACTCGATTTTAACCACTGTAAGTATTGCGACTCCTCCGGACTTCGTGCTGTTCTGGTAGCAAACCGTTTGTGCGAAGAGGCCATTGGAGCCTGTATTATAACCGGCCTCCAACCCGATGTGGAATCAATCTTCAGGATTTCGATGCTTCATTCCATCTTGTTGATTACAAAAACTGTCGAAGAAGCGGAAACATTGCTGAAATTGAAGCAGGATCTTAATTTAGAATTTAAGAAGAATGACGTTTGAACTAACGATCCTGGGAAGCAGTTCGGCAATTCCTACATCTGAAAAATACCCAACCGCTCATGTGCTCAATGTGCATGAGCGGTTTTATTTAATCGATTGCGGGGAAGGTACCCAAATCAGACTCCGGCAATATAAATTCAGCTTTGACCGGATCCGCCATATTTTCATCTCCCATCTCCACGGAGATCATTTTTTGGGGCTTCCCGGTCTAATTTCGACCCGGAACCTGCTGGGTATTCAAAGCGACCTCCACCTTTATGCCCACTCTGAACTGAAAACCCTCCTTCAGCCAATCCTTGACCACATGAAAGGAGAGCTGGGATTCAAAATTGTTTTTCACCCCCTTAATTTTAGAGCGTCTGAAAAGATATATTCGGATACCGTAGTCGAAGTGATATCTTTTCCGTTAAAACACTCCATTCCTTGCTGTGGTTTTCTTTTCAGGGAAAAGCCAAAACTTCCCAACCTGATCAGGGAAAAAATTGACCGGTACCAAATTCCCATCCGTGAACTGCAGGGGATAAAGGAAGGGGGTGACTTTACTGATCAAAACGGGATGGTAATTCCCCACCACGAACTGACCATTCCCCCTCCTCCACCCCGCACCTATGCCTTTTGCAGCGATACAGCCTACCATGAACCGGTGGTTGAACTCATCCGGAATGCCGACCTGCTTTTTCACGAATCTACATTCCTTTCAGAACTGGAGGAATGGGCAGGAAAAACCTTCCATTCCACTGCAGCACAAGCAGCCGCAATCGCGCGCAATGCCGGTGTCAGAAAACTGGTGATCGGCCATTTCTCAACCCGTTACAAAAATGAGGATCCCTTTCTTCAGGAAGCCCGCGCCATCTTTCCTGAAACGGAAACTGCTTATGACGGGGCCAGGTTCGCCATCCACCCTGTCACTTCACACTGACGTCCTCATTCATTGATCACCCGCCATTCCGACAGGCAAATCTTATTTTTCTTCCTGAAAAAAACGCTTGTCGAAATTAACCAAATACAACTTATCCTTCGACCGTGTAAATGCGGTATAAAGCCATCGGAGAAAGTCCGTGTCAATCATCTCTTCGGTGAGGTAACCCGTATCGATGAATACTGAAAACCACTGGCCTCCCTGTGCCTTGTGACAGGTTACCGCATAGGCAAACTTTACCTGTAAGGCATTGAACCAGGGATCAGCCTTGATTTTTTTCCACCGTTCCCTTTTATTGCCGATGTCGGCATAATCTTCGGCCACCGCATTAAAGAGCCTCATCTGATCATCCCTTGAAAGAGAGGCCGATTCAGCACCCAGGGTATCCAATAAAATTTTGCATTCAATCTCGAGATCATCATAATCGATCAGCCTGAGACTGATG
>CAZLDP010000203.1:0-5505 GCA_964558145.1 uncultured Prolixibacteraceae bacterium
GTAGTGAAAAGCATAGAGGGACATTTAAACATATCAAATCCGAATTTTATTAGCTCATCAACAATCTCTCTACTTTTATCGTCTTCGCCAAAAGATTTTATCAAGTCTTCCCAAACCCAATTAATCAAATAATTTTTATCTTTTTCTCTTAATTTATCTGTTGTAGCTACTTCATAAATACATTGTCCTATACAATCATAAACAGATTTTGATAAGTTGTTATTCTTTGATTTTATAATTACAACCTTCCAATCCATCATTTTTGAAAAAACATCTTCAATCAAATCAAAATTTCTTGAATGTCTATTTGCGCCAGAGTTTGCAAAAGGCAATTCCTTCATATTTGAAATAAGAACCGAAACAAAATGATAATAGTAAAACATCCACATATGGTCGTTAACATTTTGCCTTATAGCTTCTCTTACCATTATGTCAAAATACCAAATAGCTATTGTAATACGGAATGACCAAGTAGTATCACCTTCTTGCTCTCTGTCAGATTCTCTTAAAACGCTATATTCTTTTTTTGCTTCTTCGTGCATTTCAAGTATTGCAGGTTCGCCAATACCACGCCAAGCTTGGTTAATTGAACATACTTTAATGTCTTTAAAAAGTGCGTACAGTATCGGTCTTTCTTCGTCAATAGAATAAGCATTAAATTGTCCAAGATTTTGATTATTCCTAATCTCTCTGAAAAAGTTTCCGTTTTTGTTTGTCATTAGTATTTTCAAAAACTGATTAACAAAATCTTCTTCTTTCAAATCTTGTTCATTTAGTTCCTGAATTATTTGTGAAAATAGGTAAGGATTAGAGTTTGCAACGTTGTCTATGAAAGTATCATTTAGGATAATGTTGTAATAAATGATATTACCATAAACAAGTTCTCGTCCTTTAATTGCTTTGTTGTAAGCTTTTAAGTATTTCTGGTGGTCAAGCTGCCAAAGCTCACTTTCATCTTCAATCTTTATCGTTTTATTCTTTCTTAAAAATTTAATTACTTGGTGTAGGTGATATTTTTCAATTAGCTGTGCTAAAAATGGAATGTCGTTTCTTAAAAGAAGTTTTTTATAGTAAGAGAGTAATTGTTTTTTTCTTGAAAGGGGAAATTGTCCGAAGAAAACCTTCCAAATAGAATACGATAAAATGCAAATAGAAATTATGTAAGCCCAAGCATCAGGTGTCGGGAAACCTTCAATTTGAGTGCGTTTTAAAAATTCAAATTTGTCTGTCCACCATTGATATGATAGTAAAAAGTGTATATGGAAAAATAATACTACGATTATCGCAATTTCAATCTTTGAAAGTTTTAGAATGATGTATTCTCTATTCCTTTCTGAAATAAAAGCAATTATTGCAAGCAATATTCCTATAAGTGTTAGTAAGTCTGATATAGTCATTTAATTGTGTTGTGTTTGTCGTTATGTGTTGTTAAAAGCTGACCGCTAACGGTTACGTATATGAAACGTTTGGCATTTCGAGGCACTTTCCTGTCAAGTTACAACGACTTTTGATACGGGCTGGAATTCTCGATAACCCACTGACTGCCAAATGTTTTATATACGATGTTGTGTGCCCGTGCTTTATTTTTCTGTCTCGCTGTGCGTTGGGGAAGCAAGCTCTTTTGCAATTTTTGGTCGTGTTCGGGCTTGTGTGAATTGCAAATGTGCTTGCTATGCATTGGATAAATAATTTCTAATTTCCGTCAAAATATTGGAAAAAAGTAGTTTGATAAGGTAGCTAACCATATTGTTAGTGTTAGAAACGAAAACAATTTAATCCCAACCTTTCCTTTGTATAGAAGTATTGATATAAATATTCCAACAATTCCAAGCAAAGCATTTACTAATAACACCCAATAGGGTATCATAACCAAATACAAGACATTAGTAAAATTATAAACATAACACCAATAAATAGAATTAAACACTAATACCGAATTTAAACATATCGTTATCAATCCGATAATTTTATTTCTTTTACAATTTTTCATAATCTACCAATTAGAAGTTGCTTTTCTGTATTCTTCTTCGCTATTATATATTTGAAAAGAAGCATTATTGTTTTTATCTCTGGAAACAGTCATATAATAAGTGGCTGTTTCTGTCCTTGTTTTATCAGGGATTTTTATACCCAAAAAACCAGTCTTATAACTTTCAACGATTGTTGTGGTTTTTGTATAACTAAATCCATAACTTGTTTTATCGGCATTATTCCCAAGTGTTGTAAAATCTGATATTTTTTCGTTTCCTCCAAATTGGTGGAAATTTCCTTCAATTTGTCGACCGCTCAATGTGTATTGTTCTCTTAATGGTGATAATGAATACGCATGTCTTAAATAATTTTCAAAGCTTACGGCTCTTGGTTCAGTTATCTCTCGCCGATAGTTGGAAGAACTAAAAGTGCTAATACTATGGTCAAGACCGTGGAATGTTTCGTGCCCCAATGCAATCATGGAATTAAAAGCACCACCATCAGTAGGAAGCTCACTATACCAAGGATTTCCAACGTAATTTATATTTCTATTTTTCGGGTTATAACCACTACTATAAGTCCAAAATGTAGAGTTTAACGTATAAACTTCTCTTCTTCCTATCAAATGGCTCATAACCTGACTGCCTAAACTTGTAGCCGCCATTCTTGCTATGTTTTCCATCCCTCCTGCATAGTTATTGGCTAAGCGGACTACTCTACCGTCAGGGTCTATGTTTTTTATCGGATTATTCAAAGCGTAATTGTAAGGCGACCAGCTTGAATACTCCTCTGAAAGTGGGTCAGGGCTTATCCAGCGGCTGACCAGATGCGAGGACATTCCCCCTTCGAAAAGCAGGGTGTCTTTTTCTACAAATCCAACAATCTGGTTTGTTTGGGTGTTGTAAAGTACCGAGCCAATCTCCACAACGTCCTCCAGGTCGTGAAACTCCTGATATTTACCATTGCTCAGAGTGACCACTTTGAACTTGAACCCGTACTTCTCCCAGGGGTATTCATCTGCTTTACTTGTTAAGAACGTGGCAAGTAAAAATACAATAAGTAAAATCTTCTTTGTTACTTTCATGTTTACTTGATTTTTAGGTTTATTTTCTGATTTTGATACTTATGCTTTTCTTCTTTTAAAGAAACCAGCCAATCCAAATACATATTCATTGGCATTTTACGGTAGCCTAACCGATGTATCTGAGTGTAAAGGTTCTGAATTTCTTCGAACTCCTTTTGTTTTTGCTCTTTCGAAGCTGCATTATCCTGTTTCCAAATGGTCATCTTTGTTTCAGCTTTGAACAAAAGCGCATTGATGTTATTCGGATGGTATTCCAAAACCTTGTCACAAGCACTGAGAATAAAACGACCATCTTTTATCCCGAATTTTCTTTGGTAGCCCATCGCTAAATCGAGCATACATGCGCCTATTGATTGCTTTGCGCTCAGAGTATCCATATAGACACCATTCTGGATAGCGCCAAGATGAATGTACCCGGAAGCCATCAGCCATGAATCAATGGGAAACATCCCGCTTGTTAATTCGGTATTGTACCAGCCAAAAGCTTTGCTGTGGTGCTTAATGTAAATGTGGTTCGGGGCATAAGCCAGATACGCTTCCCCACCTAATTCCTCCACAAGTATTTTGTATAAGTAGGGCAATGAGTGGCAGTTTCCTTTGGAGGTCATCAGGAGATTCGATACAAACATTTTTGTCCAATCCTTTTCTCCGGCAATATTCTCAAAATCGTAAACCAAAGGCAGATTGTAAATTATCTTTCCCTCTTCAACCTCAATGGGAACCGTGTCTTTCATCACGGTAAAAACGGCAGCATAAATAGAAACCTGCTGTTTGTCCGATTCTTGGTACTGCAATTCTCTTACGCTTATTAGCCCTTCACAAAGATGTTTGTAAAAATCAATGGCCTCACAAAAATCTTTGTAGGAAAGGTTACCGTCAAGATATGAGTTTTCCACTAAATACACCGCTTTCTTAAAATCAGCAGGTGTTTTTCCCTCAAGCATCTCTTCAAGAACCGTACGTGTTGAATCATATAGCATTTTTGCTGATTGGCTTTTTGCTGAGATGCTAATCAATATAACGGATATAATAAATAAAGCCTTTTTCATTTATCTTGTAATCTGGTGAATAATACTTTTCTGATTTTCAGGTTTGTTTTTTGCTTCTTCCAAACCTTTAAGCCATCTCAGATATATTTCTTCGGACATAAATTCATAGCCTAAGGCATCAATCCGTGCATAAACCTGGTGCATTTTATCGAACTCCATTTTGGCTTTTGGGTCTTTTACAAATTCTTTTGTTGTCGGATTTTCTTTTTGTTTTGCTATATACATGGTTGTTTGGGTTTGCCAATTGGATTCCAACATTAAAGCACTTAGCTGGTTAGGATAATATTCCCTGACTGCATCAGAACATCGCTTTACAAACTGGTCGTAACCGTATTTTCTCGTGTATCCATTTGCCAGAGTATTTATTAAGCTGGATACGGTCTCATGAATGCTTAAAGTGTCCATGTAAATACCGCTTCGTATGGCTTCCGTTTTCACATACCCGCTTTCAAGTATTGCAGCGTCTGTAATTATAGCCCCACAAGTCAGCTCCGCATTGAACCAATTACCTTTTTGCGATTTGAACCTGATAAAAGAATGGTTGGGGGAAAACGTAAGGTATGCTTCTGCTCCCAGTTCCTGTGCGAGTATCAGGTAAAACAAAGGCATGGAGTGACATTGACCTGAATTAGTTGCCATTAGTTTGGAAACAAACATATTGCTCCAATTCTCAATGCCCATATAATCATTGAAATCGTATTTTATCGGGTAATGGGTTAACGTTTTCTCCTGTACTGGTAACTTTACCTGTACTGTGTCAGATATGTAATTGAAAATGGACAGGTTTTTGGCAAGATTATCTGTTGGCGAAATATTGTTTTCAACCATTGATAATTGGCAAATATTTACGGCTTGCTGAATGGCATTATCAAATTGTTGGTAATCCAACCTGTTTTCAAAGTAGGCGTTCTCAACAATAAAAACAGCCCTTTTCAAATCAAGAGGCGTTTCTCCTTTCAACATCTTTTGTAAATCCTTTAGTGCTGATTTAAAAAACTCTGTCCCTTGTAATGGACTCAAATCAGGTAGCTGATAGTTAATCGTGTTTTGATTCAAGTCTGCATATATTTCCTGTAATTGATAGTATGAAGCTCTCCGCTGGTCTGTCTCAATTTGTCGGATAATATTTTGATTCTGTTTTTGAATCTCGGTCATTCCGCTATATGGCTCATTGTTTGGGAATTTATTTGGCAGATTTTCGGCGTTACCAATTTGTATTTTGTTAAAAGTCGCTGGTTTTGGCGTTTCAATGACGGGAATCTGTCCGTATGTACTCACAGTCAATCCGAAGGCGGTGAGCGTGGACAAAAAAGCATGTGTAAGGCAAGCGAAGGGTCTGCTCGTGTGTCGGGCTTGCCTTACTCTTGCTTTGTGGGTTGGCTTTTCTTTCATTTTCAGTTG
>CAZLDP010000204.1:0-5479 GCA_964558145.1 uncultured Prolixibacteraceae bacterium
GCGCTCACTGTCGGAGGCAAGAAAAGAAAACTGACAAAAGCTGATTTTATCAACTTTGGCTTAAGTTTTCAATTGACAGAAAAACAAATACTGAATACCTTTAATCGTTTTATCAAAGCGGAGAAAAGAATAAAAAAAGAGATTAAATCATCTTTTCTATCTCTCGAAAATCAGATGAAATATATTGAATTGTTGGAAGCACGGTTAAATTTGTTAACAACCGGAGCGTACTGAGGAAAATCCACCAGCACGCCCCGGTTAAGCTTTGTCAATTTTTGAAACTAATTGTACAATCCCAGGAAAAATTCGGCAATGGCCATTGTTTGGGATCCATCGGTCCATCCGTCATACCGCAATTTGAAATAGCGGTATGCAACGTCAGGCAATATCACATTCCCGGTTACCCTGCCCACGTGGTTCACATTCGTGTTGTTTGAAGGTTCGGTACACCCGGGAGGAACCACGCTTTCCTGAATTACGCTCCATTTGTCGGGATTTGTAATGCATTCAGGGTCGTTGCTTCCGAAGAAACTTACCATTTGTGGCTTCAGGTTGCCATTGCTCTGGGCGCTGCGGTAGACAATCCGGAAATAGTTAAAGGCTTTCTGTGCCCCAAGGTCAATGATAAAATAGATGTCATTCCCGTCGCTTGCCACTCCACCTATACTGTGTTTCGTGCCGGTAAGGTTGCGGTTGGTTTCCAAACCAGTTCCGTACCCCTTGACCATCGCCAGATAGGTGCTCTCATCGTTGTCAAAATGGGCTCCCGGGAAATTTTTCCCGTCGGTGCCGGAGGATGCATAAAACAGAGGATGAGAGAGGTAGGTTGATTTTGCCTTGTCAACGACCTGTGCTTCAGTCACATTCTTCAACGGCGTTCCGTCTGAAAGCCGTGTTTCCGGAGCTGCATACCAACTACTGCGGTCAAGGTCCACATACCTCACTGTCGAGAAATTCTTTTCCACCGATGAAATCGGAACATCATCGAATTTGTACAAGGTCCGGTAGTTAACCGACAGGGAATTGTAATTCTGGAGGGTAATGGTTTTACTTGCCGTAGATTGCATTTTCAGTTCACCGGTGGTTTTATCCGTCCAGAAGAATTCATAACCTGCCCAGTTGCCATCATTGATCTCCGGCATGGTGAATGTGGTGGTTGCCTTGTCGAATTCAACATCCTTAACATCCACATTGGTAATGTAGTACTCCCAGGGGGAATAAAACACATCACTACCACCCTTTTCCGGCACATAGCGGGTACGATACCGGAATGAGGCCGCCCTGAAATTCTCCAGCATTCCTGTATTCATTGAAGAGTCGAAAGATGCGGTAAAAGGGGTGGCGACTCCATCCTGTTTCCATTCAATATCGGTTCCGATCATTCTTTTATCGGTGTTTTGCTGGTACGAAATCTTCCGGTCATTCCCTACCTGAACATTTTCGGTAATAATGCGGTTGGGCAGGTACGATTCCCAGGTTTTACCATACACGGTTGCGGTGAGCATAACCGGAATGGAGGTATTCCCCTCGTTGTCGAGAAGCGAAATTTCAAAAATATAGGATGCTTCAGGAAGGTCGTTGATGTAGAAACTGGTTTCCTGTGAAGGATTGACCGGTTCTGTATGTTTACCTTTCTTGTTGGACCAGTAGACGATTGCCTGTGTGGTGCGCGGGTCAGCCAACTTGGGCAAAATGAAGCGAACCCTGTTGCGTTCCCCGATCACCTTTACCTCCGCCACGTTGAGTTTGGCAAGATAAGTGATGGGGCCGTCCTCGGTAAACTCCTTGTACTTGTAATCCATCGGGGAACAAGCGTTTAAAAGTATCAGGACGGAAACTGATATCAAATAGCATATTCTTTTTTTCATTTTCCTACGTATTTTTTATTTAACATCATTTATCTGAACCGAAAACGCTAATTTCTCCGATCATGACAGAGCCAGAATTGGTGTTGGTAGAGAAACATTTGATGGTTTGAACCCGGATGTAACGTACTTTCTGGTCGCTGGCTTTAAGGATCATTTCATGACCTTTGGCAATCAGCGCGTTGTCTTCTGCTGTGCGGTCGTTGGTCCCGGGATAGGGGTCGAATAACCCGTCAGCCCGTGATAAATAGAAGATTCCAAGGTCCTGCCAACCTGAAGGATCATACAGATTGTCCGTCAGTTCAGCAGGGTCCGGTCCGTTGTAGGTTGCCCCGTAAATCCTTATAATCTGGGGATGTCCTCCGCGGAATAGATTGGCGGCATCGTTCCTGGGCCATAACACAAACCGGCTTAAATTGTACTGGCCCCCTAAGTCAATGGTAAAATGCTGCGGCAACGGGGCAAACGGTTTGGTATGATAACACGATGAGCTGGCAGTGGCTACGCCGTCCCACAGTTTCTTAAACTGGACATCCGATCCGGACCATGCATGCATCTTATGTCCCCAGAAATTGGAGGGCAACAGGTAACCGGTTTGGTCAGGGACGTAGGAGCCATCTCCTGTCAGGTTACAGTACGCCACTTCCTGGAAAAGGTTTTTGGGCAGCTCAACCTCGAACCATGGAATACAGGATTCATCTTTGGGAGGAGACCAGTGCCCCCAACGGTCGCGAATCTGAACCCTGAATTCCTGTAAAGTATCGGGAGCATGGCCGCGGTTAAAGTATTCAATGTGGGGATTGATGGTATATTCCGTTCCGGTTTCCACCCATTCTCCTGAACTCAGATCCTTTTTAAAGGTGCGGAAAGCGAGTTTCGCCCCGGTAAGGTTCTCAGAAAGCACCCTGATGCCCCTGAATGTGGGCAGAATTTGCAGATTGTCGTAAGCAATCAGGTAAGGTGGTCGCGTCGGATTGACCTTCACCTCCACCGGCTCGGAATAAGTCTCTCCGGAACTTACAGAATACAATTTCACGCGATATTCCCCTTCTTCTCCAAATCCGTCCACTTTCACAGAATCGGTATAATAGGAGGCCGTTTGGTTGTATTCGATGCCGTCGTCAGTGGTCCAGACTGCTTTTACATATTGTAAATTTTTGTCATTGGGACGATCATAATAGATGACCGAAGCTCCGCTGATGTTTTTGATATCCCTGACTTTTACCTGGGCAGGAATGGCCGTACTCCCGTTCGGGCCATTCACATGGTCGTCGCCGCAGGAAAGAGCGATCAGACCTGTCAGCATTGCTATAAAAATATTTCGTTTCATCGTGCTAAGTTTTAAAATCCTACCAACCATAGTTTTGAAGCGTATTTTTATTTCTCAGGATTTCCTCATCGGAAATCGGCCAGAAGTAATCCCTGGGTGTAAAATTCCGGGTATAAATCCAGGTTTCCCTATAATACTCATCCGGTTTGGCTGCATCGAGATTCCACCCGGTAATCGGTTTATTGTACTCCGACATGGCCGTTTTCCAACGTCGGGTGTCCCAGAACCGGTGACCTTCAAATACAAATTCGACAAGGGTTTCCTGACGGATGATTTCCCGGAGTCCATTCTGTCGCTGATATTTTGTGGGATCGTTCGAGAAATTGGTCCATGATTCAGCCACTCCTTTCAATCCTGCCCTTTCCCGCACAATGTCGATAAAGCTGATGGCTTCGTTCCTGGCCGCCTGCGTGTTGTTTGCCTCGTTGAGTGCTTCGGCATACATCAGGTAGAGGTCAGGAAGCCTGAAATACGGGAAAGGATACCGGGTATAGGTAACGGTGGAAGTTCCAGAACAGACGGTCAGCCAATGGAGAATCTTTTTGGGCCACATTCCGGTCATGTTCCAGGAATGGGAAATCGTATTTTGCGAATATTCCCCCGAACGGGCATGGGGAGCCTGGCCCGTTTCACTGTAATTCCCATGGCCAAACCATATCCCGCGGTCAAATCCGATGCTTGCATAGAGCCGCGGTTCCCGGTCGAAGAACATACCGGCAGTGGCCTCTCCTACCTGCAGGTAATAGGTCTGGTCAATTCCGGCAGTCTTGGGAGTGAAACGTTCACTGTAATTCCATGTTTTATCCTCCGTGATGGGTACCCCGTTCTTGGTGTAAAAATGGCTCACAATCTTCAGGGGTACCGAATAATTGTTCCTGTTGATCGTATTGGCATTGGCCTGCGACGCGTTGAAATCGCGCGGGTAGGCCTGGATCTGGTATTCTTGCGGCCAACTTCTGGAATCAGCCCATATAATCTCGTCGTTCCAGCGCTCGACAAGCGATCCCCTGATGCTTAGTTTCAGGCGGGTTTGATCGGAAATGTTGCCAAATTGTGTACTCTTGTATTTGTACAACTGGTTCTTCCCGATTTCATCAAAAAAGTTGAGGGCATCCTTGCAAGCCGTGGCCGCTTTTTCCCACAATGCCCGTTTCTCTTCTTCCGTCTTGTTGGGATTAAAAATCTCAACCCCATTGCGATCGGTCAGTCCCACATAATCGGTATTGCCATTGAACAACGGACTGGCAAAGGTGACCAACATTTTGGCTTTCATGGTCAGGGCAACCCCTTTGGTGATCCTGCCCAACTCGGTTGCCGGATCGTTTTCTGTAATCATCAGGTGATTTCTGCCGAGTACATCATCCATTTTAGATACACAGTATGCCACACATTCATCCATGGTATTGCGGAACACGTGTGTGGTTTCCGTATTGTCCTGAACACTCAGGTTTTTATCCTTGATGGGTATCGGACCATACATTCTGATCAGGTAGAAATGGAGCCATGTTTTGATGACTTCCACCTCTGCAATCCACCTGTTCCGTTCCTCCTCCGTGATGTCGGGAACCCGGCCGATATTTGCCAGGAAAATATTACAGTCGCTGATACCCCGGTACAGGTTTTTACCCCCGTTAATGCCTCTCCAGAAATCAAAATAGGGGCTGTTGGAACGCTGCCCACCCAGCGCCAGATTCTTGGCATTGTTGGCACCCCCGTACTGGACCGAAAGCCAGATTTCGTCGCTTCCAAGCAACGACGGATCGTCGTTGAAGGAACCGGCATTGGGAATGTAGGAATAACACATGAAAAAGAACTTTTCAGCCTGTGAGCGCATAGAGAAGGCATTGTCTTCAATCGTCGCGATCATGTCAGGCACAATGTCCAGGTAATTGTTACATGCCGAAATAAAGCCAAACGACAGGACAACAATGAAATATTTGATTGTTTTCATCATATTATTATTTTGATTTTAAAGGTATGACGGAATCCACATGATTGAAAATCCTATAAATACGTGTTTTTGCATCGGTTACATGTGAGTTTCATCCCATATAGCTTAGAAAGTTATATTCATTCCGATGTTAAACGTGCGCTGAATGGGATATCCCAATCCGTTGCCTGCCATTTCAACATCCCACAACTTAAATTTACTGATGTTGAACAAATTAGAACTGGTCAGATAAATCCGGAGGTTGTGCATTTTTGCCCGATTCACCAGGTGACCGGGATGCGTGTAGCACATTTCGACCGATTAGAGCCGGAGAAAGGCGCCGTTGCTCATTAA
>CAZLDP010000205.1:0-5466 GCA_964558145.1 uncultured Prolixibacteraceae bacterium
TCAATTTGATCTGCTTCAGGTTGAAAATTCCCTTCCTGCGGAAACAATAAAATCACCACACTTGTATACAACAAGTGTCAACTTCTTATATTTGTCCATATTGCAAATATAAAGTTTTATGGCATAGCCTTACATACATCATTACCGTCAAAGAGGCTGGGTTTAAAATAATAATGGCATGAAAATGAAAGATAGATTAAAAACATGGCTCGTTATTACAACAAGCATTTTGCTTATTGGATGTACAAGCAGAGATTCAGAAAATGAAGTCGCCTTGAAAAAAATAACGCCGGTCGATTTCTCACACGTGAAAATCAACGACAACTTCTGGTCGCCAAGGTTGAAAAACCACGTGCTACACACGCTTCCTGTATGTATCGACCAAATCGAAAACAAAACCGGACGAATACAGAATTTCGAAAACGCGGCCAAGCGGTCAGGCGAACATTCCGGAATTTTTTACGATGATTCCGACGTGTACAAGGCGCTGGAGGGAATAGCATACAGCCTTATCAACAACCCCGACCCGAAGTTGGAAAAGAAAGCCGACGAGTGGATCAGCAAGTTCGCTGCCGCGCAGGAGCCGGACGGGTACATCAACACATTTTACACGCTAACAGGTTTGGATAAACGGTGGACAAACATGGACAAGCACGAGATGTATTGCGCCGGGCACATGATAGAGGCTGCCGTAGCCTATTACAAGGCGACCGGCAAACGCGAACTGCTTGATGTTTCCATACGGATGGTCGATCACATGATGGAGCTGTTCGCTCCCGACAAACGCCACTGGGTCCCGGGACACGAGGAGATTGAGCTTGCACTCGTAAAACTATACGAAGTAACCAACGAGAAGAAATACCTCGATTTTGCTTACTGGCTGCTCGAGGAACGGGGACACGGGCACGGATCCAAAGGAGCGGAAGGAACATGGAACCCTATATACTATCAAGATGAGATGCCGGTTAGGGAGTTGTCAAGCATAACCGGCCATGCCGTCCGGGCCATGTACCTGTTCTGCGGGATGGCCGATGTAGCCGCCTTGAAAAACGATACCGGCTACATTGAGGCGTTAAACCGCTTGTGGGACGACGTGGTGTTGACCAAAATGTACCTAACCGGGGGAATCGGGTCGTCAGGCCACAACGAGGGATTCACGGAACCTTACGATCTGCCCAACTATGAAGCCTATTGCGAAACCTGCGCCTCGGTGGGAATGGTCTTCTGGAACTCGCGCATGCATCAACTGACCGGAGATTCAAAATACATCGATGTACTGGAACGATCCCTGTATAACGGTGCGCTGGCAGGCGTGTCGCTGAAAGGCGACCTGTTCTTTTACGAAAACCCGCTGGCATCTCACGGTGACCACCACCGCAAGGAGTGGTACGGTACGGCTTGTTGTCCAAGCCAGGTTTCCCGTTTCCTCCCTTCCATCGGGAACTACATCTACGGGACATCGAAAGAAGCCCTCTGGGTAAATTTGTACATCGGGAATAAAGCCGAAGTGAACACCGGAAAAGGGACGATGACCCTGAGCATGAAGACCAACTATCCGTGGGACGGCAACGTGACCCTTTCCGTTGAAGCGATGAATAAACCCTTGCAAAAGGAATTCCGGCTGAGAATTCCCGGGTGGTGCAAAAGCCACGCGATGAGCCTGAACGGGAATAAGGTGACCAACCCGCGCATTGAAAAGGGATACCTGGTCATCGACAGGAAATGGGAAGCGGGAGACGAGGTAACGCTTTCCATGGATATGCCAGTGGAAATGGTACAGGCCGATCCACGTGTGAAAGAAAACATTGGGAAAAGGGCCGTTCAGCGAGGGCCATTGGTGTACTGCGCGGAAGAAACGGACAATCCCTCGTTCAACGAATTGACACTCTCACCGCTTGCCCAATTCAAGGAGACATTCAACCCCACGCTCTTGAATGGCGTCACCACCATTGAAAGCATTTCTGAAAAGGACACCATTCGTTTTATCCCCTATTACGCGTGGGATAACCGGGAAGCGGGACAGATGAAGGTGTGGATTGATTAGGATCTGCTGATTTACTTCCACTTTATTGTTTTTCATTATCTTAGTGGAAAAAACAAGTAAAGCAATGCAAGTAAACCACCACCGTCTTAGACGGTGGGTTTTTAAGTTAAACTAAAGGAAAAAATTCCCAACAAGGGAGGGCATTGTCCCATCCACCTTGAAGAATATAACACCTATACCTTTGAAAAATACCAAGACCGTGTGGTGTTTTACGAAAAACAGAAATAGGATTTTAAAGATTTTTTATGCAATTTGAACGGGATTTCTATCCGCAAAAGTTTAAGAGGACTTCACATAAATAGCAAAAAACATTTTTAACGCGAAAAGTAAACGAGTAATGAATAACGAAACAACATTTTCTTATCGCGCCATTTTTTTGGGTATGGCGGTGGCATTAACCCTATTGGCAACCACCGGTCCCGTCGCGGCTCAGCCGCACGTGCTATTCGCCGACGGGAAAACCGACTATTCCATCTTCTTGTCTTCGGAGGCCTCCCAGTCGGAGGTGTGGGCGGCCAAGGAGCTGCAACATTGGCTAAAGGAGATTGGCGGGGCGACATTTGCCTTGAGCTACTACCAGCCTACCGAGGCTTTACCTGAACAGGCTCCGCGTATTTACGTGGGGTTCTCTCCCGCCTTGCAATCCAAAATAGGCGAAGGGGAACCGAAGTGGAAGGATGAATCGTTCCGCTACTTCAACCGCGGGCCGGAAATCTATATCTACGGGGGCAAGGAACGGGGTAGCATGTACGGGGTGTTCTCATTCTTAGAAAATGAGTTCGGCTGCCGGTGGTATGCTCCCGGTGCGGATTGCATCCCGATTAGAAGTAGTAGTCAGTTTGAGACGTTTGATCATCAGGAAGCACCGGGGTTAAGGGTGCGCAACGACTTTTTTCACACCGCCTTCGACCCCGTGTGGATGGCCAGAAACAAGCTCAACGGAAGGATGTCATCGAACCCTGCGGAGCAGCCGGGAGGGTGTGAAAGCTACTGGGGCGTGCACACGTTCTACACGTTCGTGCCCCCCTCGGAGTTTTACGACAAGCACCCGGAGTACTTCAGCCTGATTGACGGGAAGCGGGTGGCAGACCCAAACAACCCCGACTGGGGTAAACGTGCGCAGCTCTGCCTGAGCAACCCAAACGTTCTGAAAATCATGATACGCCGGGTGAAAGATTATATCCGCAAACACCCTGAACACGCGATCTACTCCGTTTCTCAAAACGATTGGAGGAACCCCTGCCAATGCGCGAAATGTCAAGCCTTGGTGAAAAAATACGGGGGCAAGGAGTCGGGTATCCTCATCTGGTTCGTGAACCAAGTGGCAGAGGCGGTGGAGAAAGAGTTTCCCGATAAATATATCGGTACGCTGGCCTATCAATACACCCGTTCGGCGCCCGAGAACATCCAACCCCGACACAACGTGGTGATACGCCTGTGCCCCATCGAGGCATGCGTGGCCCACCCGCTGGAAAGCTGCGAGAAAAACCAATCCTTCATGGACGACCTACGCGATTGGTCTGCCATCTCTCCCCAACTTTACATTTGGGACTATGTGGTGAACTTCCAGCGGTACATCATGCCTTACCCCAATTTCGCCGTACTGCAACCCAACATCAAAACGTTCATCAACAACAAGGCGATAGGCATTATGGAGCAAGGGTCCTACCAAGAGCGGGGAGCCGAGTTCCAGGAGTTGAAAGCCTACCTGATCGCCAAACTGATGTGGGAGCCTGATATCAACGCCAATCGGGTAATCGACGATTTTATGTTGGGCTATTACGGCCGGTCGGGTCAATACATCCGCGACTACTTCAATCTACTGCAACAGAGCGTTACCCCGGAGACACACTTCGGGATCGGCCTGGAAGCTTCGGATCCCCTGTTTACCGATGAGCTTGTGGAGGAGTCGATACGCCTTTTTGATGAGGCTAAAAAAGTGGCGGACAACGAGGAGATACTGCGAAGGGTGAACCTGCCCCAACTACCCATACTCTACCTGAAATGCAAGCGTAAGCCCGTGAAATCGAGGGAAGATGGTACATTCCAGCAATTTATCCGCACGATGGAAAAAGAGGGGATCAAGCGAATCGCCGAGTATAGGGATAATATAGAGGATTTCAAGAAACAGGTGCTCTCGGCAAAAGAGTAATCATTTGAAAATGAGGGATTTTCTAATCTGTATAAGCGTTCTTCCATTCTTGTTTTCTTGCAAGCCGGGAAACAAAATGATATTCCAATGAAACGATTAAACAACCTTCTTACTGGGATTTTCCTGCTGTCGCTCGCGGCGCTACCGTGTGGCTGTGGCAACCAAACCCAACAGAGCAATAACGATGCCGCCACGAAAGGACGAAAAAGCCATCGCAAAATGGAGCGGGTAACGGAGTTTCACGCGCCCGATTACTTCAACGAGCTTTATAACAACGCGGAAATGCGGTATGCTTTCAAGGGCAAAAGTAAAGATGAGTTCACTGCCTGGCAGAAAGAATTCCGCCCCAAGCTGATGGAAAAACTGGGTATCATCAAGATTGCTCAACAGTTAGAAGGGTTTGTGCCGACAGCGGAAAAGCTTGACTCTGAAGATTTAGGATACGCTCGGCGAGAGCGATGGGTGATCTGGACGGAACCCAACGTGCCGCTACCGTTTATCATCATGTTCCCGAAGGAGGAGCGAGAGCGTTATACCTTGATAATATCCCCGCATGGACACGATAAGAATACCGAGGCATACGCGGGCGTTTATCACTCGGCTGAAGAGGAGAAAGAAAACCTGGATGGGGAGTATGACATATCGGTGCAGGCCGTGAAACGGGGATGTATCGCCATTGCACCCACGACCCGGGGATTCGGTATAACAAGAACCCCCCAGGATATCGAAAAAGACGTCACCTCCTCGTGCAGGACGCTGATGTTGCACGACCTGCTGGTGGGACGAACCCCGATCGGCGACCGGGTGTGGGACGTGATGAAGTTGATCGACTGGTCGCTGGACGAACTGCCCGTGGATCCCGGGAAAATCGTGGTGTAGGGTAACTCGGGTGGCGGAACAGTCACTCTTTTCGCCGGAGCGTGCGACGAACGAATCGCAGTCTCCATACCATCGGCTTATTTCTGCACTTTCACCGGCAGCATCGGCTCTATCCGTCACTGCGAATGCAACTACATCCCCGGTATCCTGGAGTACGGTGAGATGGCCGACATCGCGGGGCTTACCGCGCCGCGACTGTTTTGTGCTGTCAACGGGCGCTATGATCAAATCTTCCCCGCTGAGGAGAGTGAAAAAGCGTTCGCCCACCTGCAGGAGATATATAAAGCAGCCGGCGTACCCGATAACTGTGAACTATACTTCGGGGAAGGTGGACACCGGGTCTATCGGGACGGGGCGCACGATTTTTTAGAGAGATACCATTTCGTGGAAA
>CAZLDP010000206.1:0-5464 GCA_964558145.1 uncultured Prolixibacteraceae bacterium
CACCTTTGCCGCAGTCGACGGGGGTCTTATCGACAACATTGAGGTTGACGGGGTCCGCTCGATCAACACCGGCAATGTGATTTACCTGCGCATAGGCGACCGGTGGAGCCAGGGGAAAAAACCCTCCATGAACAACATCATCATCCGGAACGTCTACGCTGAAGTACCCTTTACCAAACCCGATGCTGGATACAACTATGAAGGTCCGGTGGAAGACCTTCCCAGAAATATCTCCCCGGCAAGTATTGTGGGATTGCCCGAATATAAAATCAAAAATGTGACGCTCGAGAATATTGAAATCGTTTACCCGGGTGCAGGCAATCCCTTTTATGCCAAAAGGGGACTGACTCCGGCCGAACTCGACAGCATCCCCGAAATGAGAGCCGCTTACCCTGAATTCTCCCAGTTCAAGGAACTTCCGGCATGGGGATTTTATGTCAGGCACGCCGAAGGGATTACATTCAAAAACATTACCCTTACTGCCCTGAAAAAGGATTACCGACCTGCCATCGTGTACGACGATGTAAAAAACGGATCGTTCTGCGGCATGGTTTTCAACGAACCGGACAGCAAGGGAAAGGAACAGATTTTTCTATACCGCACCGAAGGGGTATCGAAACAATAAATCGAATCTGAAAATGAAAATAACGGTACGGAACAGCCATGATCGCATGACGTTTCAAAAACAAATAAAACTACAGGAATGAAGAAAATCATAATTACAGCGGTCGTTCTGCTAGCAACCCTCCATCTGCCGGCCAAAGACTATAAAGCTTCCCTCTTCGGAGTCAAATCGGACGGGAGCACCCTGAACACCCGTTCCATTCAGAAAGCCCTTGATTTCATCAGCGAAAACGGGGGTGGCCGGCTGGTGTTTTATGTGGGACGATACCTTACCGGGACCATCCATCTCAGGTCGAATGTTACCGTTCAGTTGGAAGAAGGAGCGGTGCTGGTTGGGGTTCCGACCATTTATGATTACCGGGGTATCGACGGTCACAACAGCCTGATCGTAGCTGATTCGGTCGTCCACGCCGGCATCACCGGAAAAGGAGTCATTGAAGGTGAAGGCAGGGCCGTTTTACAAAGCATCCTGGAGCAGAAAGCAAAGGGACATCTTGGCAAAACTGCGGAAGAAGCAGCTCCCCACCTGATCAGGCTTAACCGGTGTGAAAACATCACACTCAGTGATATCAACCTGCGCGATCCAGCCAATCAGTGTTTGAGCCTTATGAATTGCAAGAGAGTTCAAATAACCGGGGTAACCATCAAGGGCAATGCAGCGCCGGCCACCGTGGGAATCGAAATTGGGGAGAGTGAAGCGATACAACTCGACAATCTCTTCTTTGATACTTCCGGGAAGGAGGTCGTTCTTTCGGGGGCCAACCGGAACATCACCGCAAAGGAGTGTGTGAACAAAACAGGTAAAAAAATCACTCCCTGACTACTCCGGCAGAAAGAGAAAAAGTGCGTAAACTGACAATTGACCTGGCTCATCAATGGCTATGAGAAGGCTTCTGATCATTACATCGGTCATACTGGGATTTTTCCTTTCGGTGCGGGAGGGAAGAATCGGAACTTGGGAATATGGCAAGGTTGCCGGTTTCCGGAATGAAATCGGGAAGGGGAATGAGGAACCCGGGAATGGGGAAATCACCCCGAACCAATTCTCAGGAAGTGACATTGACCGGATTCAGGCAGCCATTGACAAGGCGGCAAAAACTACCGGCAGGGTCAGGATTCCAGGGGCCAACTCCAACGGCGCTTTCCTCTGGATAATCGACAGGGCCATTCTGCTTCCGGGGAATATCACCGTGATCCTTGACAATTGCACGATCCAACTCTCTGACCAGTGCAGGGACAACATGTTCAGGAGCGCGAACACAGGAATCGGGATCACCGCTCCGGAAAGAATCAGGAACATCAGCCTGATCGGGATAGGGCAGGTGGTACTGAAAGGGGCCGATAATCCCAGAGCGACAGGCGATGCCTACAGGACATTAGTGAAAGAGATGGTTCCGGGAAGAGTCAGCTATGGAAGTGATGCCGGAAAACCCGGGGAGAAACAGAAGGGTGACTGGAGGAACAACCTGATTCAGATAGCCCTGGTCGACAGTTTTACCCTGACCAATGTTTCCATTGTCAATTCGCACGCCTGGGCAGTAAGCCTGGAACGGACCCGGAATGTTTTGCTCTCTTCCATCAGGTTGAACAATCCTGAATACATCAGGGTTGACGGGAAAACGGTAAAAGTGTACAACAAGGATGGCATCAACCTCCGGCATGGATGCAAGTTTGTTCGCATCAACGACATCACCGGGGTTAATGGGGATGACCTGATTGCCTTGTCGAGCTTAGATGTGGCTCCGGGGTACCACACCCACGGGGACGTTAACTCCTATCAGGTTACCTCCACCCGGTACAACGACAGGGATGACGATACGGAACAGATTTTTATCACCAACTGTCAGACCAATTACGCGGGCGTGGCAATAAGAGCAAGCGACAGTGCAAGCATTCATCATGTGTACATCAACGGGATTGTCACCGCGGCGCTGCCCGGCATTCCGCCGCCCTACGGAGGTTCTCCCTATACGCTGTGCGTGGGGGGTAAAGGGTACGGAAGTGCTTCCATTCCCGGAAAGATCCATCACATTTATGCCACCAACCTTGTCGGCGACGGCAAATCGCTGATTTTGGTCGAATCGCCCGTTTATGACTGTTATTTCATGAACGGGATTTATACCGGTAATGGCCCCTCTCCCGTTAAATGGACCATCGACCGGTCACTGACCCGCAATGTGACGGAAGTGAATCTGGTTTCCGGTTCAGCAAACAGGGATTAATCCTATTATTACTGAGCCTGATGCACAGACCGATGTATATTAACAGAAATGTATTTTTAAAGACCATAGGTTTTGGGGGCTTATGCCGGTTTTTTTCACGGGGCCGGTCTGAACCGGGAGACCTGTATGACCGAGAATCACTCCTGGGGGTATAAATCGTTCGATAAAAACTGGAAATCAACCAAACGATAAAAAAACGACAATGAATAGATTAAAAAGCAGATTGATGACCATGGGATTGTGTCTGGCAGCCATGGTGACCCAGGCACAGACCGGTGAGGCAGGGCTTACCAGGTATGTCGATCCGATGATTGGCACCAAAGAGATGGGGCATGTATTTCCGGGGGCCTGCGTGCCTTTCGGCATGGTTCAACTGAGTCCCGATACCGATACCATTCCCTATGCGGTGAATGGAAAATACACCGGAACCGTGTATCGCTATTGTGCCGGGTACCAGTACAACGACAAAACGATTGTTGGTTTTAGTCATACCCATTTTTCGGGGACGGGCCATTCGGATCTGGGAGATTTCCTGGTCATGCCCACTGTGGGGAAATTGCAGCTCAATCCCGGCACCGCCGGCCATCCGGAAAGCGGTTACCGTTCGCGTTTCAGTCATGAAACCGAGAAGGCAGAACCGGGATATTACCGCGTGAGGCTCGACGATTACGGAATCGACGCGGAAATGACCACGACCACCCGGGTTGGCTTTCACCGCTACACCTTTCCCGAAAGTGACAACAGCCACATCATTCTTGACCTGAACCACGGCATATACAACTATGACGGGAAAGTGCTCTGGTCGTACGCCCGGGTGGAAAACGATACCCTGGTCACGGGATACCGGATTACCAGAGGCTGGGCGCGTACCAACTACCTCTACTTCGCCATGGTCTTTTCCAAGCCGATTAAAAACTATGGCTGCAGAAACGATGAGGAGTTGGTTTACAAGGGTTTCTGGAGAAAATTCGACGAACAGCACAGTTTCCCCGAGATGGCCGGTAAAAACATGAAAATCCATTTCGACTTCTCCACCCGCAAAGGAGAAGAAATCAAAATCAAATTTGCATTGTCGGCGGTGAGTACCGAAGGAGCGCTTAAAAACCTTCGTGCCGAAGTGCCCCATTTCGATTTCGACAGGGTGAAAGCCGACGCCGGGAAAAGGTGGGAACAGGAACTCCGGAGAATAAAAGTGGACGCCCCGGAAGATAAGAAGGTCACTTTTTACACCTCGTTGTACCATACCTTCATCAATCCGGTGGAATACATGGATGTCGACGGCCGATACAGGGGTCTTGACCATAACATCCACAAGGCTGAGGGATTTGTGAATTACACGGTATTCTCACTCTGGGATACTTACAGGGCTTTGCATCCCCTCTTCACGCTGATTCAGCCTGAACGCACTTCCGACATGATCAACTCCATGCTGGCCCATTACGACCAGAGTGTCCACGGGATGCTGCCGGTATGGAGCCACTTCGGCAACGAAAACTGGTGCATGATCGGCTACCATGCCGTCCCGGTTATTGTCGATGCCTGGATCAACGGGATCAGGGGTTTCGACGCCCGCCGGGCGCTTGACGCCTGCATCTCCACTGCCACCTATAAGAACTACGGCAACCTGGGCGATTACATGAAATTGGGTTTTGTACCCTTCGATAAAAATGTGAACGGATCCTCAATGACTCTCGAATACGCGTACGACGACTGGACCATTGCCCGGTTGGCCGAATCGCTGGGAGAAAAGGAGATTGCCGCACAATTTGACCAGCGAGCCCGGAACTGGGAACACCTCTTTGATGAAAAGAGCGGGTTTGTGCGGGCCAAAAACAGCAACGGCCAGTGGAAAACTCCTTTCGATGCGTTGCATACAGCCAACGAGGGATTTATCGAAGGGAACTCATGGAACTATTCGCTTTATGTGCCGCAAGCCATTCCGGCGCTGATCCGGAAAATGGGAGGAAACGACCGCTTTACCAATCACCTGGATTCCCTCTTTACCATGTATCTTCCCGATAAATACTTCGCCGAGACCGAAGATATCACCCGCGAAGGCCTGATCGGGTGTTATGTACATGGCAATGAACCCAGCCACCATGTGGCCTATATGTACAACTGGGCTGGAAAACCCTGGAAGACCCAGGAACGTATCCACCAGATCGTGAATACGATGTACCTGAACAAACCCGACGGTTTGTGCGGAAATGACGATTGCGGACAGATGTCGGCATGGTACATCTTCTCGTCGCTGGGGTTTTACCCGGTAACTCCAGGCTCGGCTAAGTACGCCCTGGGTTCCCCATCCGTCAGGGAAGGAATAATTACCCTTCCTGAAGGAAAAACCCTGACCGTGCGGACAAACAATCTCTCAGAAAAGAATATCTACGTCAAATCGGTTTGGCTGAACGGGAAAGCCGTGGAAACCAGTTTTATCACCCACGGCGAATTGTCAGGGGGAGGAGAACTCCGGTTTGAAATGAGCAACCGTCCCAATAAAAAATGGGCCGTTAAAAATCTTCCTCAGTTTTAAACGCTAAATAGTAAACTTATGAAACCAAGAGAACGTGTCTTTAAGGCATTAAAACAGATGCCGGGGCTTCCCGACAGGGTTCCCC
>CAZLDP010000207.1:0-5457 GCA_964558145.1 uncultured Prolixibacteraceae bacterium
GCCATACTCTTTGCAATGGGCTACCAGTTTTTTGAAAACATCTTCCTGAGCCATTTTGAATGATTTCTGAATATTAGACCGGCAAAAATAAGGGATAAATCAAAATGAAGAGGAGCTATGGGGATTTTAATATCCGGTACTTTCCTGGGGGTATGCCGGGGTAACCCCATGGAGGATGTGGCGAAACAGTCAATCTACCTCTTCAAAGTCGACATATTCCCCTTCGTTTTGTCTGTTGTTCTGTTTGTTCCGGTTTTGTTCCACCGTAACCTCACCTTCGTAGCGCCTGCTTCGTTGTTGCTGCCTGATCTGCTCTTCCATCTTTGACTGCATCTCCTTCATGGTCTTTTGCATGAACAGGGGAAACAGGTATTTCGTGATCAGCTTTATACCATACCAGATGACGAGAATGATGAAGAGCGTTCTCAAAAAGTTGGTTATCACCAAAAAAACCAGCAAATTCATTTTCGAAATAATTAATCCGCAATTGCCGGCAATCGCGGCATTGTTCAGGGGGTAAAATTAATGCTTTTTACTTCTTGATGACGTTCCCGCCCGAGGAGGAGGAAATATTTAATGATTCGGGCGTTCCGGAATAGAAAATGTTACCTCCGCTTGAGGCGTGGGCTGAAAGTTCCGAAAGGACTGAAATCCATGTATTTCCTCCGCTGGATGCGCTTACGCTGCATTTGTCGGTTTTCACCTTGCCGGCTTTAATATTGGCTCCCGATGAAGTTTTGATGTCAAGCTCCACAGCGGAACCTTCCAGAAAAATATTGGATCCGGAGGAAGCCGTCACATCCACTTTGCGTCCGTCGATACCGAGATGGATGTTGCTGCCTGCCGATCCCCTGACAGAAAGTTCACCGGCTTTCAGCGTATTGTCGGAATAAAGATTGCTTCCCGCGGTTCCTGATATTTCTGTGAGATCCGGAGTGGTCACCATCACCTTTTTTTCTTTGGCTTTCCAAATACCGGCTTTGGTTTTGATCTCGAGAATGCCGTTCTCCACGTTGGTTTCAATATACGGAAGGAGGTTTTCATCGGCCACTACCACCACCTTAGGAGTATCTCCCTGGATCAGATGAACATTCATCCCACTGGTAACACTAATACCATGAAAATCAACAGTTTTCCTGATTTCTTCCCTTACTTGGCCGTTCCCTGAAATGGAGGGCCCGATAAATAGACAGGAGGAGAGGGATACTCCTGCTACTGAAAGCAGCAATGTTCGTATTAACCGGCGCATAGGACAAATGTTTAAATCAGACAAAAAATCAATTTAAACGTACAAAGAATTGTTCACGGGGAATATCGTTTTTCGCCCAATGGTTGAAAAATACCGGTGAAAGGATGGAATTGTCTCAGCAAGTGGTAAAATCCGGGATGGCCATTTTGCAAACTCTTTCTTTTAATGATTATTAACGGAATGCACCGCGGAAAGGGTCAATCAAAATTCCATAAGTTTTACTAAGTTTGTGCTCCAAAAATTATAAGAAGATGAAGATGAAAAGAGTTGTTGCCGGACTGGTCACTCTCCTTTTTGCGGGGGTTGTCCTGTTCAGTTTTACCAATGATCAAAAGAACTTTGAAATTGCCAAAAACCTCGATATTTATTATTCGCTTTTCCGGGAGTTGAATGCATTTTACGTGGATGACATCAATCCCAACAAACTGGTAAAAACCAGCATTGATGAGATGCTTGAGTCGTTGGATCCCTATACCAATTATATTTCGGAAGAGGATGTGGAGGACTTCAGGTTTATGACCACCGGCGAATATGCCGGTATTGGAGCCTTGATCAGCAAGCAAAATGGAAAGATTATTATTGCGGAACCCTATGAGGGTTTTCCTGCCCAGAAATTTGGTCTCAAGGCTGGGGATATTATTCTGGAGGTGGAAGGTAAGTCAACTGCACTGATGACCACTGAGGATGTAAGTAACCTGTTGAAGGGGCCAGCCATGAAGCCGGTGAAGATCAAGATCCAGCGTCCGGGAGAAAAAAAACCTTTTGATGTGGATGTGGTGCGGGAGAAGATTACCATTGATGCCGTTCCTTATTACGGCATGATCGATAATCAAACCGCCTATATCAGGCTTTCCAATTTTACCCAGAATTGTGGGGAAGAAGTAAAAAAGGCTTTTCTGGAGTTAAAAAAGCAAAATCCGGAATCTCTGATCCTCGATTTGCGTTCCAATCCTGGAGGATTATTGGTTGAGTCGGTAAAGATCATGAACCTGTTTGTGCCCAGGGGATCGGAGATTGTCAGTACGCGGGGCAAGGTCAAGGAGTGGGATAATGTGTACAAGGCTACCCAGAATCCAGTTGATACCGCGATCAGGATTGCCGTAATTACCAACCGTGCTTCGGCTTCTGCCTCCGAAATCATTGCCGGAGCCATGCAGGATCTGGACCGGGGGCTGGTAGTTGGTACCCGGACATTTGGGAAGGGACTGGTTCAGACCACCCGCGATTTAAGCTACAACACTAAATTGAAAGTCACCACTGCCAAATACTATGTGCCCAGTGGACGTTGTATTCAGGCCCTTGATTATACCCACCGGAATGACGACGGCAGTGTGGGAACAGTGCCCGACTCCCTGATTTCTGAATTCAAAACCCGGACGGGAAGAAAGGTCTACGATGGGGGAGGAGTGGTTCCCGACATCAAGGTGGAGAGGGAAGAATTGAGCCAACTGGCCATCGAACTGGTCACCCGTTTTACAATATTTGACTATGCCACCCAATTTGCTTCGAAAAATCAGTCTATTGCACAGCCCGAAGATTTTGTGATTACGGATCTCCTCTACGACGATTTCGCCACTTATGTGAAGAGCCACAATTTCAAATACGATTCCGAGACGGAGAAGGCATTTGCGCAGCTTGTCAAAACAGCCAAGGAAGAGAAGTATTATGATGTGGCAGGAGATAAATTCGCCATACTCGAAGCCAGTTTAAAACCGGATCTCGACAAGGATCTTCGCCTTTTCAGGAAAGAGATCAGCGATTTACTGAAAGATGAAATTGTGGGCCGGTATTATTACCAGAAAGGAGCTATCAAGGCTACCATCATGGAGGATCCCGATATCTTGAAAGCCCGTGAGGTACTGAGTAGCCCAACCGGATATGCCGACTATTTCAAACCCGGCACGGTCATCTCTGCCAATTAGAAAGGTTGTTGAACTTTGATTTTATGTGCGGAGCAATCCAGGAAAAACTATAATGCGGCTTGGAACTGTCTCAGAAAGCGGATGTCGTTTTCAAAATAAAGTCTAATATCTTTCACGCCATAAAGCAGCATCGTGATGCGTTCGATCCCCAAGCCAAAGGCAAATCCTGTATATTTTCCGCTGTCTATATTGCAGGCCTCTAATACGTTGGGGTCAACCATTCCGCATCCTAATATCTCAAGCCATCCGGTATATTTGCATAAGTTGCATCCTTTGCCCCCGCAGATCGAGCAGCTCACATCCATTTCGGCCGATGGTTCGGTGAAGGGGAAATAAGAGGGTCGAAGCCTGATCTTAGTATCTTCGCCGAATAATTCACGTGCAAAGTAGAGCAGAGTTTGCTTGAGGTCAGCGAAGGATACATTTTGATCTACATAAAGTCCTTCCACCTGATGGAAGATGCAATGGGAACGTGCGGAAATGGCTTCATTCCGGAAGACTCTTCCGGGAAAAATCGCACGGATCGGGGGTTGGGTACGCTCCATCACCCTGATCTGGACACTGGATGTGTGGGTACGTAAGAGTACATCGGGATTTTTCTCGATGAAAAAAGTATCCTGCATATCGCGGGCAGGATGCTCGGGAGGGAAATTGAGTGCGGAAAAAACATGCCAGTCGTCCTCAATTTCAGGACCCTCAGAAACGGTATACCCAAGCCTACCGAATATGTCGATGATCCTGTTGCGAACAATGGCCAACGGATGACGGGTACCAAGCCCCAAGGAATCGCCGGGCAGGGTCAGATCTGCCTGCGTCTCCTCTTTTTCCTCCAGGTCGAAGGATTCCTTGAACTGATTGATCTTTTCAGTGGCAAAGTTTTTCAAATCGTTCAACGATTTTCCCACTTCCTTTTTTAACGAAGGAGGTACATCTTTAAATTCCGCAAAAAGCTGGCTGATCGCCCCTTTTTTACTGATCAACCTGATGCGTAATTCTTCCACTGCCTCCCGGGTTTCCGGTTGGGCCATGGCGATTTCATCCATTAAAGCTTTGATTTTTTCAAGCATATTGAATATGTATGATCGCTGTTTCTATTTCAGGGTAAGCAATGTCGTTCCTATATGGCTGCCGTCGGCAAAAAGGTCGATGGTGTAATTTCCCGGAATCAGGGGTTGCTCGCCTTTGTTATCCCAGTAAATGGCCACCGGAATGTCATTTCCTTCATAATTGATTTCCCTGACGGCAGAATAGGGTATCTTAAGATCTTCGAATTCGAAGCGATTTTCCGGAGATTTGTTGAGCAGCAACTGATCGGGCCGCATAATGCGTACATAGACATTTTTGGCGCCCCGTTTGGCAGTCACATTCTGGCTGAGGATAAAACTGACCCTGATCATGGTGGTCCGATCGGCAAAGCGGGTATCCTTTTCCCTGTCATTCAAACCTGCTGCTGCCAGTTCCCTCACTTCCAGCGTGGCCGCTCTTTTGAGCGTCTGTTCAAGCTGCTCCTTTTCGAGCGACAACTGGGTATTGCGCGATTCAACCTGCCGGGCTTGTTCCTTGACCTCCAGGTTTTCTGCCATCAGGATTTTGTTTCTCCGGTTGAGCGAGTCGATCTGTACCACGTAATTCCGCATGATGTCGCGCAGTGTGGTAACCTCTTTCTGATAGCGGTTAATCTGCTCAATACTCATCCGTTTGGTTTGTACTACTTCCAGCAGAAGATCTTTTACCCTCGTTTGTGCCACCCCCAATTGCCGGGTAAGCGTATCGTTTTCCACTTTCAGCGAATCGTAGCCAGCAATAATCTGCGTCAGTTCCACCTGGATGGAATCTTTTTGCGCAGTAATTTCATTGATAATAAGTCTGTTGCTTCTTCTTTGTGCAAAGAAAAGAAAAAGCAAAATGGCCAGGATCACTGACAGCAGGATCACAATGACATTATTTCTCCGGTCTTTGGGAGTCTCGCCGAGGAAGTGTTTTTTATTTCCGGTTTCGTAATTCATTGCCAGATTGTTCAGAATTCAGGGTTCAAAAGTAAGAACTTTTTACGGTCTGACCAACCTTTTTATCACCTGAGCTTTGCCACTTCAGCAGGCTTATCCGTGGTTGAAAATCAGCATGACTGCGGTGGGGAAGTTGTCTGGTTCATGTCTCAGACACAACCGCCTGAAACGGGAGAAGGAAAACGATCAGAAATTTCCGGGCATACCAAAAGGATTGCCGCCGCCCGAGGCTGGTACTTCCCTTTCCTCATTCGATTTTCGCTGTTGTTCTTCCATCAGC
>CAZLDP010000208.1:0-5455 GCA_964558145.1 uncultured Prolixibacteraceae bacterium
TCACTCCAGCACTGAACGACCTGAGCAACGCCGCCGGCTCACTGCAGAAAATCCTCGCTTCGGTCGAGTCAGGCCAGGGCAGCGCTGGACTGCTTCTCAAAAATGACGAACTCTACCAAAACGTTGCCGGGTTGACCTCCAATCTGGAACATTTGCTGACTGATATCCGCAGCAATCCTAAAAGATACCTCCACTTCTCAGCCCTTAACCTGGGGAAGGAGGTTTACATTAACACCTCGGCACTTCCGGCCAAAGCCGATGACCGGATCGTCTTCAGGGTCCACCTCATTTCTGCGAGTGATAGACTGCCGCTATCCTCCCCTCTTTTTGAAGGACTTCAGGATGTGGAAGAGTATGAGGCCGGATCGGTATTTTCCTATTTGGCAGGCAGCTTTACCAACTATGCCGATGCAGAGAAGGTGTTGTTCACCGCGGTCCGGAATTTCCCGGAAGCCTCTGTGGTAGCCTTCCGGGAAGGGAAGATTATCAAACTGGAAAAAGCGCTCCGGATGATGAAGAAGTAAAACCATTAAGAAATGCCCCCATTTCCGGTTGTCAACCCTACCTCCCCCGACCGGATATGTCTTTAACAATCAAAACCTTATAACCTTATGTCTGAAAATCAATGCTTTAACTATTATTATTTTTTGAGATTTTTAATACCCTGATAACGAAAACCATATACTTTTTTTGACAAAATCAATAGCTGAACCATTTTTTTATCTACTTTTTTTTCACATATTTTGTACAAGTAAAGATCAAACAAGGGAAATTTTGTAGAATCAGATAATCCTGCCATCCAATTATGAACAATGAGCATTGGTCTGCTTGGGAAAATTGTTTGCGAATCATTCGCGACAACGTACCTTCTGGCAGTTTTAAAACGTGGTTTGAGCCGATTGTTCCGGTCCGACTGGAAGAAAGGGTTTTGACAATCCAGGTTCCCAGCGCCTTTTTTTATGAATACCTGGAAGAGCAATTCATTGACATTCTCAGGAAGACACTGAGAATGGTTCTTGGGAACGGGGCCAAGCTGGAATACAATGTGGTGATGGGGCACCACCGAGCTGAGGTTCCCTATACGGTAAAGTACCCCACCAACAACAACACCAGAATACAGAATAAACCTTTGTCACTGCCGATCAGCAGCGAAGAAAAAGCTGCGATAAAAAATCCTTTTGTCATTCCAGGAATCCAGAAGCTTCAAATCGATCCCCAATTGAAGCCTGAGAATACCTTTGAGAATTTTGTGGAAGGCGAATGCAACAGGCTGGCCCGGAGTGCCGGTTATGCAGTAGCCCAGAATCCTGGAGGTACAGCCTTCAATCCCCTGATGATCTACGGCAACTCAGGTCTCGGGAAAACCCATCTGGCTCAGGCCATTGGAATTGAGGCCAAGGAACGTTTCCCCGACAAGGTGGTGCTCTATGTGAATGCCAACAAATTTCAAACCCAGTTTACAGAGTCGACACGCAACAATAACCGGAACGATTTTCTGAACTTTTACCAGATGATCGACATCCTCATTCTGGATGATGTACACGAATTTGCGGGCAAGGAAAAGACTCAGGAGACCTTCTTCCACATATTCAACCATTTGCACCAGACCGGCCGTCAACTGATTCTCACCTCCGACAAGCCTCCCATCGAACTGAAGGGCATGGAGCAACGCCTCCTCTCCCGGTTTAAATGGGGCCTCACCGCCGATCTGACTATCCCCGACTTCGATACCCGGATGGAAATCCTCAAAAGAAAAGTCTACAAGGATGGCATTGTGCTCAGCAATGAAGTACTTGAATACATCGCCTCCCACATCACCAACAACATCAGGGAGCTTGAAGGGGCGCTGGTTTCCCTGCTGGCACAGTCGATGCTCAACAAAAAAGAGGTGACCCTCGACCTGGCCAGCAAGCTGGTCAACAAGCTGGTGAAAAACTCAAAAAGAGAACTGTCGATAGAATACATCTCCAAGGTTGTTTGCGACTATTTCAACCTCCCCGTTGACTCCCTGCAGGCGAAAACTCGCAAGCGGGAGATCGTTCAGGCCCGTCAGTTGACCATGTATTTTTCCAAGAGCATGACCAAATATTCGTTGGCCAGCATCGGTGCGCAAGTCGGCAACAAGGATCACGCCACGGTGTTGCATGCCTGCAAAACCGTCAACAACCTGAAGGAGACCGACAAAAACTTCAGGATTTATGTCGAGGAAATTGAAAAGAAACTCAAAATGTAACCCGGCTTACGGTTTTTCTGCCGACCTGAATCATTCTCACCACCTTAGCGGCTACCGATGAGCGACATCTACCGTACCATCGCCACCCCGGCCGAAGGGATCTATAAGGAGAAGGGAAGCCGCTTTATCTCTTTCCTGTTCCCGGTTACCAGCGAAGAAGAAATCAGGGAGATCCTCCGCAGAATCAAAAAGGAGCACCACACAGCCCGTCACCATTGTTATGCCTGGAGACTGGGCGCCGGTGAAATCAGATACAGGGCCAATGATGATGGAGAACCTTCCTCTACCGCCGGCAAACCCATACTGGGGCAGCTTATCAGTCACGACCTCACCCAGGTCCTGTTGGTGGTAGTCAGATATTTCGGCGGAACCCTCCTGGGAACGAGCGGTCTGATCAATGCCTACCGGGAAGCAGCCGCCGATGCCATCCGGAATGCCACTCCCGTGGAACAGTTGGTAGAGGAGGAATTGCTGATCGAATGCTCCTACAACGAACTCAATTCCGTAATCCAGGTCATCAAGAACGAAAACCTGAACCAAATCAGTGTAGAGATGACGGGAAGAGTGTCTATCCGGATTTCCGTAAGGAAATCGCTGGTCGCAAAAACGCTCGTTCAGTTCGGAAATATTTACGGAGTTACCGTGACCCAAGCCCCTCCTGTTCATAACTAACTCAAAAAACACCCCCAGCCCCATGAATTTACCCATCCCGAATGAATACTTTTGCATTATGAGACAACTTGAACAGATATTCCAATGAAAAAAGACCTGATCTCCATTACCGATTACACGAAAGCCGAGTATCTCCGGATCATGGAGTTGGCTGCGGAATTCGAAAAAAAACCCAATCAGGAGCTCTTGACCGGGAAGGTGGTGGCCTCCCTCTTTTTTGAGCCCTCCACCCGGACCCGTCTCAGCTTTGAGACCGCCATCTCCCGTTTGGGTGGCCGGATCATTGGGTTTGCCGATGCGGGCAGCTCAAGCGTCACAAAGGGTGAGTCACTTCACGACACCATTAAGATGGTTTCCAACTATGCCGACCTGATCGTGATGCGTCACCCCTTAGAAGGTGCAGCCCGCTATGCAGCGGAAGTTTCCCCTGTTCCGGTGATCAACGCAGGCGACGGGGCCAACCAGCATCCTACCCAGACGCTCCTTGACATGTATTCCATTCTTAAAACCCAGGGGACCCTCGACAACCTCAACATCTTTATGGTGGGTGACCTCAAATATGGCCGCACCGTCCACTCTCTGCTGATGGCCATGTCGGAATTTGAGAACCCCATCTTCAACTTTATCGCTCCCGATGAACTGCTGTTGCCCGAAGAATACAAAATGCACCTGCGCACCAGGGGAATCCGTTTTTTCGAACACCGGGAATTCACCGATATCATCAGCGCCGCCGACATCATTTACATGACACGCGTCCAAAAAGAACGCTTTGCCGACCCCATCGAATATGAAAAAGTGAAAAACGTCTACATCCTGCGCAACAAAATGCTTGAAAATACTAAACCCAATGTCAGGATTTTACATCCGCTGCCCCGGGTCAATGAAATCCATGCCGATGTGGACAAGAATGAAAAAGCCTATTATTTCGAACAGGCTCAGAATGGAATTTATACCCGTGAAGCCATTATCGCCCATACCCTGAACCTTAAATAACAAAGCGATGGAAGAAATTATCAAGAAAAAACTGAAAGTCAGCGCCATAAAAAACGGGACTGTCATTGACCACATCCCGGCCCGGAATCTCTTTAATGTCATCACCATCCTGGGCCTCCATAAAATCGACAACCAGATTACCTTCGGCACCAACCTTGAAAGTAGGAAACTGGGCAGCAAAGCCATTATCAAGGTATCAGACAAATACTTCGAGGATGACGAGATCAACAAGATTGCCCTGATTGCTCCTCACGCCAAGCTGAACATCATCCGGAATTACAGCGTCACAGAGAAACGGGTAGTGGAAATCCCCTCACAAATCAACGGGATTGTCCGCTGCTTCAATCCAAAGTGCATAACCAATAAAGAAACCATTTCCACCAAATTCGAGGTAGTCTCCCAAGCGCCTATATCCCTGAGGTGCTTCTATTGTGAAAAAATTACCGACCAGGAACATCTGCAAATTCTTTAAAAAGGTTGAGGGTGCATCCTTCATTCCTGGTGAATGGTGAAGCTCCTGTACCCGTACATAGAAATCACCACAAAGCAGATAAACGGGATAAAAAAGGAGGCCCTTAAGGCTGAAAAACCGCCGATACTGCCCAAGTCGATCACCAAGCCCATCAGCGGGGGCATCACTGATCCCCCGAGGATGGCCATGATCAGTCCCGCGGCACCAATTTTGGCATCACTGCCCATCCCCTGAAGGGCGATGCCGTAAATGGTGGGAAACATCAGCGACATACAGGCTGAGATGGCAACCAGCGAGTAGAGCCCAGCCATCCCCTTCAAGAAGATCGCTCCCAGGGTGGTGGCCATTCCTCCGATAGCCAGCAGCATTAAAAGTCGGCCCGGAGAGATGTATTTCAACAGATAGGTACAGATAAACCTGCTGGTCACAAAAATCACCATGGCCACGATGTTGTATCCCTGTGCCTGCGTTTCAGTGAGCCCCAGTTCCCCGACCGCATAGTGAATGATAAAGGTCCACACCATGATCTGCACCCCCACATAAAAAAACTGGGCAATCACTCCCTCGTAGTACCGTTTGTGTTTGAGGAGTCGCCTGACCGTGACCATAAAATGAATGTCGCGGTCGCCGTCCTCATTCCGCGGAAGTTTGGCAAAGGCAAGAACGACCAACACGACTAAAATCACCAGGGCAATAAAAACATAGGGATTCCTGATTATGACCAAATCAGAAGCGGTTACCTGCCGGAGGATATCCGGATCCATGGCAGCCCGCTCGGCTGCAGTAGCCGGGTTCAACTTGGCCAGGATAAACTGTTGGGCTGTGAACATCCCCAAAAGAGACCCTACCGGATTGAAGGCCTGGGCAAAATTGAGACGCCGCGTGGCAGTCTCAGGAGGTCCCATCGAAAGGATATAAGGATTGGCGCTGGTCTCCAGAAACGACAATCCGCAGGTCAGCACAAAATAGGCCAACAGAAAGGGCCAGAAAATCATGGAAATACTTGCGGGAATGAACATCAGCGCTCCGGCTGCATAAAGACCCAGCCCCACCAGTATCCCTGCTTTATAGGAATACCGTTTGAT
>CAZLDP010000209.1:0-5430 GCA_964558145.1 uncultured Prolixibacteraceae bacterium
AACAACAGCAAAGGACAAAGAACATCTTCAATATCGTACTGGGAGTTATTGCCGGAATTTCCCTGATCGTGGGCGGCATAGGCATCATGAACATCATGTTGTCGAGCGTAATGGAGCGGATCAGGGAAATCGGGCTGCGACAAGCCATTGGCGCCTCGCGCAAGGACATCATTGTCCAGTTCCTGGCCGAGTCTACCCTGATTAGTGTGGCCGGCGGATTTGCAGGCATTATCCTGGGGGTGGTCCTTTCGATGATCATCACAGCCGTTTTCGATATCAGAACCATCGTATCACTTTTCTCAATTGTCATTGCATTTGGAGTTTCAGCCATAGTGGGCATCTCCTTTGGTTATCTGCCGGCCAAACGGGCTTCGGACCAGGATCCGGTTGAATCGCTCAGACAATAAAAATTATCGCGTTCATGAAATCATTCCGTTTTTTATTGATTCTGCTTGTTTTCCCCGGTCTCAGGAGCCAGGGACAGGCAGTCGCCAGGTTGCTCACATTGAAAGAAGTCATCGAAATTGCCTTACGGCAATCGTTAGATGCCTTCAGGAACAAGAACATGTACCTGGCCAGCTATTGGGAGTTCCGTAATTTCAAGGCCGACCGGCTGCCCGCGCTCTCCTTTGAGGCCACACCCTTTGATTTCAACCGCTCCATGCAAAAGGTGTATAACTTCGATGAAAACCGCGATGAATATAAACCCCGTGAAGTTTTCAACTCCGATATGGCATTGTCACTGAGCCAGAATATCGGCCTTACCGGAGGAAGAATCTTTGCCCAGTCGGAACTGAATATGACCCGGAACTGGGGAGGAGAAAAGATGACTTCCTACAGTTCCACCCCGGTAAGTATCGGCTACAGCCAGGCGCTAAGCGGCTACAATGCCCAAAAATGGAGAGCGAAAATTGAACCGGTCAAATTTGAGAAAGCAAAAAAAGAGTATATCCAATCGAAGGAAGAACTGGCCATCAAGGCTGCCCGCCGCTTCTTCGACCTGGTGGATGCCCAGATTGAGGTCTCCATCGCGAGAACCAACCTGAGTAATGCCGATACTTTGTACAGGATCGGAATGGGTCGGTTCCAGGCCGGCACGGTCACCCAGGATGAACTGCTCAACCTGGAATTGGGGCAGATGAATGCCAGGCTTTCCCTGAACAGAGCCAACCTTGAACTGGAAAGATCCCGTGCCGACCTCAATTCATTCCTGGGCTTTGAAAAAAATACCCGGATCGACTGCATTGTCCCTACCGAGTTGTCGAATCTGAACATCAATGCAGCGGAAGCCATAGCCCTGGCCATGGAAAACAATCCCGATATTCTGAACCACAAACAGCGGTTAATCGAAGAGGACAGAAAAGTCAAACAGGCCGAAGCCCAATCGGGCTTCAATGCCAATCTTTACGCACTGTATGGATTGAACCAGAATGCGGAAGATTTCAAGGAAGTCTATCTCGATCCCCTTGAACGGCAACGGTTAAGGATAGGCGTGAATGTGCCGGTTCTGGACTGGGGACGGAGGAAAGGGCAACTCTCTATGGCTAAGTCAAACCGTGAAGTGGTCAAAATCAGCATCAACCAGGAAAGAATCGATTTTGAACAGAATATAATCATGAATGTGATGGAATTCAACCTTCAGGGGGAACAGGTTAAAAACACAGCCAAAGCCGATACGATTGCCCGCCTGGGTTTCGAAGTAACCAAACAACGGTTTCTGATCGGGAAACTGGATGTGACCAGGCTCAACCTGGCCCGTAATGACCAGGAACAGGCCAGGCGTGCATACATCAATGCGCTCCGCTCTTACTGGACCTATTACTATACCCTGCGGCAACTGACCCTTTACGATTTTGAGAAGAAAATAACCCTTGCCGAAGATTTCGAGAAACTATTGAATAACTGATCGATGCGCAGACTCTGGAAGAATCATAAAAGATGGATCATCGCTGGGGCTCTCCTTATCATCGCCCTGGCAGCCTGGAGGATAACCCAGTCAAAAGTCCGCCATTCCTACCATATCGTCCGACGGGGAACCTTTGAAAAAATCGTCGAAACAAAAGGTGAAATTCACGGCAAGAATGCAATTAACATATTAATATCTGATATTTTCAAGGATCCTGACATCCAAATCTGGGATTTCAGGATAAAAGATCTGATTCCTGAAGGTACGATCGTCAAAAAAGGGGATTGGGTGGCCAGTCTCGACCAGGTAAATCTCAACCAAAGGCTCCAAAGTGTAATAGAAGTAATCGATTTAAGAGAAGCGCAACTCAACGATACGAAAATTGACACCGCCCTTGCCCTTTCGCAGATGAGGGAGCGGATCAGGGAACTGGGATTTGACCTGAAATACCGTGCACTCGACCTGGAACAATCGAAGTACGAGTCGCCTGCCTATCAGCGTAAAATGCAGACCAATTACAACCGGACACTCCGGCAGATCGAAAAGCAGAAGAGGGACTATGAACTCAGGAAGATGGAGCAGACCGAACGGACCCGTCGCTCCGAAGAACGGTTCCAATACTTCAAAAGGGTGGAGGGAAAACTGAAACTGGCACTGGAAGCCACCCAAATTAAGGCGCCTGAAGATGGGATGATCATCTACGCCAGGGTTAGGGGAAACCGGAAAATACGGGTTGGAGATGATGTGGGCCCCTGGAGACCCATCATAGCCACATTGCCCGACCTTACAACCCTCGTGTCGGAAACTTACATCGAAGAGATCGACATCGCGAAAATAAAGACCGGCGACAGCGTAAAGGTTACTGTGGATGCGCTTCCTGAAGAACTATTCCCGGGAATTGTGCATACAATCGCCAATATCGGACAGGAATTAATAGGTGTCGATGCCCGCGTTTTTGCTGTGACCGTGGAACTCCTGAAAACCCATCCCAAACTGCTACCCGGTATGACCAGCACGAACCGGATCATCCTGGAAAAAAGCGCCAACGAGCTGATTATTCCCCGTACTGCGTTGTTCAACGAAGAACAGAAAACCTTTGTATACCTCAGGAAAGAGGGGAAAATCTGGAAAAAGTATGTAGAGACAGGCTCCGAAAACGACGAGGTGGTGATCATCACCAAAGGATTGGATGAAAAAGACCGGATTCTGACCCAACCCCCTGAAGAAGGGGAAAAGGTGATGATTTCAGAATAAGGGAGTTGATTTCTACGAAGAGTGGTTTCATTTCAGGAAACTCTTTGAAAATCATCATCGCCACCTTAGGCTTGAGAATCCGGCACACACTGAATTCTGCAGTGGAAAAGTAGGCCAGAACGGCAGGTTGCCGGCCAATCATCTTTTCGAACTGTTCCGAAGAATCAATGGTGGTCAACTCAGAACTGGTTAGTAGCCAGCAACACAAGGGTACATGCACGCTCAGCCCTGATTCCGGCCCGGGCAAGTCTCGTTTCAAAAGCTGGGTTTTCGGTTCCCGGATTAAAAATCACCCGTTTCGGACGCATGCGGAAGATCAGGCCGGCATATTGTTCCTGATGGGGAGCGCCCACATACAGGGTAACGGTATCGAAGTCCGGGTCTTCAGGAGGAACAAGGGTAATGGGCACATCGCCGATCATTCCTTTTCTAATACCCAGGGCTACCACTTGATGCCCATGGGCACGCAGGGCATTCACCGCCTTGAAGGCATATCGTTCCGGATTAGGGGAAGCACCGATCACCAGCGTCTTTCGGCTCATTTTATTCTATTATTTGCAAAAGCACAACGGCATGGGCTGAGATCCCCTCTTCCCTGCCTTCAAAACCGAGTCTTTCGGTAGTAGTTGCCTTGACGGAAACTTGCTGCTCCGCAATACCCATCACACGGGCAAGGGTCGCCTCCATAGAGGCAATGTAGGGACGCAGCCGGGGCTGTTGCGCACAAACTGTAGCGTCGACATTTACCACAGCATACCCCTGATTTCTCATCAGCAGGCAAGTGCGTGAAAGCAGAATTTTTGAATCGATATTTTTGAATTCTACGGAGGTGTCTGGGAAGTTGGAACCGATATCCCCCAACTTCAGTGCACCCAGTATCGCATCGCAAAGGGCATGAATCAGCACATCCCCATCGGAATGCGCCACGGTACCCTTTACAAAAGGGATCAGGATGCCGCCCAACCACAGGGTTTCCCCTTCAGCGAGCCGGTGAACGTCAAACCCATAACCTATCCGAAGTCCCATTTATCTCCCCTGCCCGCTGAAAGCATCCACATCGAACGAAAGGGTAAACCGGAGCGTATTTTCCAGCGGGTGATTTCTGGCCATCGGCAACAAATAGGCAAAGTCGAGTCCGAATACATTCAGTTTCAAACCGGCTCCGGCAGTCATGAACTTGCGGTTCCCCTTGTTTTCAGGCTCATAAAAATAACCCGCACGCAGGGCAAATTGCTTGTTATACCAATATTCCACACCTGCCGAAAGGGTCACCTCCTGAAGTTCCTCCCTGAATCCTCCGGGAGCATCGCTAAACGAGGAAAACATCCCCCCTACCACTGATTTATCAGAATTGATACCTCCCGGGAAAATAATGTCTCCCGTTTCATAAGTAGTCGTATCCTTAGGAGGGGTGGGAACCAGTAACTTATTAATATCGGCTGTAAAAGTAAAAGTATTGTAATCGTCAAGTTCGGTGGTGTATGACATTCCCAGTTTCAGGTTGGTCGGGATAAAATCTTTGACTTCGCCGTCGGTGTACGATATTTTCGCACCGATATTCTGAATGTTGATTCCCGCTGCAAAGACATTCTCCTGCCTTCTCACCTGAAATTCATTCCGGTAATAGAAAGCCACATCGGCAGCATAACTGTTTCCCGCATGGGATTCCACATTATTGATCAGTTGCCCGCCTGTAAGATCGGAACGGATATAACGGATCGATACGGCCCCCGACCAGTAATCGGAAAGTAATCTTGAATACCCCAGGTCAATGGCAAATTCATTGGGGCTCTGTCCTCCCTGGTATTCTGCCAGATCGTTATAAAACTGAAGCTCTCCCAAGGCAAAATAACGGAGCGAAGCGCTTAATGTCTGGTAATCGTCCAATTTTTTATAACCCACCAGATAGGCCAGATTAATGTCGTCGACCAACTTCCTGAGCCAGGGGGAATAAGAAAGGGATACTCCCATATCGCTTTCCATAAAGACATATTTGGCAGGATTCCAGTGTTGCGCATTGATATCGGGTGAAGTGCCCACCCCGGCATCTCCTATTCCCGCTGCCCTGGAATCAGGAGCAATCGTCAGAAACGGAACTCCGGTGGTAATCACATTGGCCCCGGTCAATGTTACCTGTGCGTTCACATTTTCAGCGGCTATTGCAACAAAAAGAATCAATGCCGTCCATCTGAATAATTTGATCATATTTCCTGTTTTGAAAAGGTGCAAAGATAAGACTTTTCTATTTTCAATTTTTAATTAGATACAGA
>CAZLDP010000210.1:0-5427 GCA_964558145.1 uncultured Prolixibacteraceae bacterium
ATATTATTGGGGGAGTATATCGTTTAACCAATGATTTATAAAAGGCATAACAACTTAACAAGAAATTGGCATCCATTCCTGTATTAAAGCAACTCATGTGTAAACCATCTTCTATTATCTGTGGATTGTAATGATGGTTTGCTCGTGAAGATCCTAGAATTATTACATCTGCTTTTGTACTGTCCAGGGAATATGTTAATTGATAAGTTATTCCGTATTCAGATTTAAAATAAAAATGGCGTAGAACTTTACCTAATACCTGATCAAGGATAAAGATCAGAGCTATAAATATAAAAGCATGTGCAGTAAACCGAATGTATTTATTCTCCATCGTCAGCATACTAATTTAGTCAAAACTGAAAATAAATAAACTGGCCTCCATCAAAAACACCTATGAGTAGAATAATCATAGTCAATGCCGCATATGCTAAATGTTCAACAAGCCAGTGTTTTGTTTTGAATGGCAGATAGCCTGACTGGCTAAACTCGATTTTTGCCTCTAAATAATATAAAAGAACTAAACCGACCAGACTAAAAACCATTGTTCTCCTATCGATGAACAATGGACCTTCCAGATCTAAAATGCTTTCTATAATATTAAGAGCATCACGAGTAGTATCAGCCCTAAAGAATATCCAGGTGAATGACACAAGGAGGAATGTGATTATAATCCCATATACTCTATACAATTTTGATTTCTTTGATATGTCTAGTTTCTTTCGAATGTTTTTTTGAAGACTAAGAGACCAATTGGCTATTGTTAAGTAAATACCAAATAGTAATCCCCAAATCAGGAAATTAAGCCCTTCGCCATGCCAAAGGCCGCAAATTGAGAAAGTGATTATAGTGGCAAGCATGAAAATCCATTTCTCTATTGGTAGTCCGAAATATTTGGTATTTTTTATCTTTCCTGTAAAGAAGACGGCGATAGGCAAAAACAGGTAATCTCTGAGCCAAACAGAAAGGGTTATATGCCAACGATTCCAAAACTCTTTGATCGAGTCAGCAAAATATGGTCTGTTAAAGTTATTAGTGAGGTTAAAACCAAGAACTTTTGCAGAACCCACGGCAATATCTGTATAACCAGAAAAATCAGCATATATCTGGAAAGAATAGAAAATCGTCGCAAGAAGTAAAGAAGCCCCACTATGTTGCTCGTAGTTATTGTAAACTGCGTCAACATATATCGCTAGTCTATCTGCAACAACAAGTTTTTTAAAATACCCCCAAAGCATTAACTTCAGTCCTTCAACGACCAATTCATAGTTGAAGCATTTCTTCTCCCTGAACTGAGGAATTATTTTCCCGGGTTTCTCAATAGGACCCTGCATTATTTTCGGGAAAAACAACAAATAGCCTGCAAAAATCCCAATATGTCTCTCCGCATTAATAGTACCCCTTTTAACCTCAATTAGGTAACTTAGAATGGTAAAAATAAAGAAGGAGAGTCCGACAGGTAGAATTATCTTTAAAAGGGGATCATAGACTGATCGTCCTTTGATTTCAATAACGAGTGATTGGAAAAAACCAAAATATTTAAAAAAGGCTAAGATGATGATGTTGAAACAAATACTAAGAATGAAAATAAAATTACGCTTTATGTCAGAATTCTCGATAGCTAAACCCAGGTAGTAATTTAAGATTATCAAGACAAAGAATAGAATCAAATATGTGGGTAGTAATGTATAATAGAAAAAGATGCTGCAGATTAGCAACCATATCCACTGGTACTTGCCTGGTATTATATAAACCACTATGGCAACTGCCAATAAAAAGAATAAATAAGAGAGGGAATTAAAAAACATTCTTTTTTTTTGTCATTAAAATATCGGAATTTTAAACTATCCTGTAAACTGATCCACAAGGGCAATAATCTTGTTTACACTATCAAAAGCCTCAGGTGTCGCTTTGCTTGGTGGAATCTTAATTTTGAATTTATTCTCCAGAAAAACGAGTAATGAAACCATTGAAAAGGAATCGACATAACCGCTTGATATCAAGGGTGTGTCATAATCCAAATCTATTTCCTCATCATCCAGATATTCATTCTTAACATAATTGAGAACGAGTTCCTTTATTTCATCTAAATCCATCTTCTCCATATACCTGCAGTATTAAGTTTGATGTTTGTGTCCTATAAGTGATTAATCGTTTTCAAGAGTGGAAATATCTCCTATATCTTCACCCCATTCTTTTGCATGAAGGAGTCTTCTCATTATCTTACCACTCCTTGTCCTTGGAAGTTTATCCATATATTCGATTTCCTGTGGCATAGCGAGAGAGCTTAATCTCTTCCTTATGAAATTCATAATATCAAGTTCCAATTCTGAATTGAATAGAAATCCAGGCTTCAAGGTAATAAAAGCTTTAACCACCTCCATATTTACTTCATCTGGTTTTGAAACCACGGCTGATTCTCCAATAGCAGGATATTCCAGGAGGGCTGATTCTACCTCGAAAGGACTAACCAAGTGACCACCGGTATTAATGATATCATCATCCCTGCCAACGAACCAGAAATACCCTTCATTGTCAATGGATCCTTTATCCCCTGTTAAGTACCACCTCCCAACAAACTTTTTCTTGTATATCTCTTGATTATTACAATATCCTCTCATCATTGCTGGCCAGCCAGGTCTGAAAGCAATAAGTCCAATTTTACCTGCTTCCTTAATGGGTTCAAATCTCTCCTGATCCAATATTACTCCTGTTATTCCGGGAAATGGTTTACCCATTGACCCCGGCTTTATCTTCATGCCAGGGAAATTAGAAATCATAATCGATCCGGTTTCTGTTTGCCAATAAGTATCATGGAATGGCTTACCAAATACTCTCTGAGACCAAATAACTGCTTCCGGATTCAGGGGTTCTCCAATACTGGCAAGATGTCGAAGGCTTGAAAGATCATAACTCATAGCCAACTCATTACCTGCCTTCATCAAAGACCTGATAGCTGTAGGTGATGAATACCACATCGAAATCTTGTATTTCTCAATGAACCTGTACCATGCCTGTGCTGAAAAGCCTGCATCCAGGACACACTGAGTAATTCCCAAACTCCAGGGGCCTATTATTCCATAAGAAGTTCCGGTCACCCACCCCGGATCTGCTGTACACCAATAGATATCATCATCCTGAAGGTCAAGCACCCATTTTGTTGTCAGATACTGTGAAATGAGTGAATAATGAACATGCTGAACACCTTTTGGTTGCCCTGTGGTTCCAGATGTATAATGTAAAACAGATGGTGATTCTGATTTTGTCGGAAAAATCTCCATCTTTTCTACAGCAGGGATTTCTTCAAGATAAAAGGCATACTCCTTATTCTCCAGATTTTTTGTCTTAGTGTGATCAAGAACAATGATATATTCAAGAAAGGGCAATTTATCCCGAATCCGTCTGATTTTGGGCAAGTACTTACTTTGTGTAATAATGGCGCGAGTCTGTGCATCTTCCAACCTTACATATAATGATTCATCTCCAAATGCTGAGAATAATGGTTGTGCAACTGCTCCGATTTTCAGGATTCCAAGAAATGAAAAGTATAATTCAGGTACTCTGTCCATAAAAAGACAGATCCTGTCTCTATTCTGTAGTCCAAGATTTGTCAGGAGAGTTCCAACAGTATTGCTTGCCAGTCGTATGTCATTGAAGGTGTATTTTCTTTCTTTACCCGCAAAATTTTCAAAATGGAGAGCTATTCTATCACCTTTACCCTGAAGACAGATTCTGTCTGAACAATACCAACCAATATTAATTATATCCCCATCATGGTACTCCAGCTCTTTTTCAGCCAGAGACCAGTTAAAATTAAGTAATCTTTTCTGGTAAGAGCCGATATTTGACATTATGCAGTTTCCTTGGACTATATAAATTAGTGTAAAAGTAAAGATTGTTTTAAACAGATAGTATCACTTCTTAATATGATTAATTCATAAACTTAAAATCAGGAATAAAAATTGTTTTTTCGATTGGTTTTTTTCCTAATAATTACTTGATTAACTTTTGTGAATGAATTTCTTGTTTCTTATCATGGACTTAGTACTGATTCTTTCTCCGGCAGCGTTCTTTTTGAGCTGAAAATCCATGAAGTATTATGGACGGAATAAAACATTGACGATATTAAAATCCCGGAAGAACACAAACAAATAGTACGGGAACGTGATTATTCTGGACCAAACTGAGCCACCCATTCTGATCCAAACTGAGCCAGCATTCTGGAGCAAAGTGAGCCACTATTCTGATCGAAAGTGAGCCACTTTAAGAGGGTAAGAAGCAGGTATCTCCGCCTGACATTCTGACGTAAAGTGAGCCATTTCTGATAGCGGATTTGTAACTGATGGTAAATTGCTGACAAATCAATTTATCATGGCTAATAAAACACTAACGATGTTACAAATTCGACGCATCTTGCAACTACTACAGGAAGGCCGGTCCAAACGGCAAATATCGAAAGATCTTTCTATAAGTCGCAATACCATTGATGATTATGAGCGTAAATATATTGCGAGTGGGCAATCACTAGCGTCATTATTAGAGCAGAGCGATCCCTCTTTGTGGGAAGTACTTAATCCCCCGGATAGCTCTGAAAAGGAATCCAATCCCAGGTATGACAGTCTTTTGGAAAGGCTGCCATCAATTATTAAAGAACTGAGACGTCCCGGGGTGACCCGTCAACTTTTATGGCGGGAGTATAAACTGGAAAATCCTCAAGGTTATGGCTACGCGCAGTTTTGTGTACACTTAAGCAATCATTTGCAGAAGGAGCGTGCCACGATGCATTTTGAACATAAGCCTGGGGAGTATTTACAGGTTGATTTTGCAGGTACTTCAATGAGTTATATTCATTGTGATACAGGTGAATTGATAATCTGCCCGGTTCTGGTATGCGTTCTTTCATTCAGCGGTAAGATGTACGTTGAAGCCTTGCCACGGGCATCCAGCGATTATTTGTTTGCATCATTAGGTCGCTGCATGTCCTATTTTGGAGGAGTTCCCCGTAATATACTTTGCGATAATCTCAAGCAAATAGTTACAAAGAGCTGTCGTTACGAGCCATCATTTAGCGAACTTTCTCAGCAATGGGCTCTGCATTACAGGTCCAATTTTGAGGCAGCCCGGGTTGGAAAACCAAAAGATAAGCCCTCGGTTGAAAAGGGCGTTGACCTGTCTTACAAACGTGTTTATGCACCACTGCGCGATAAGGAGTTTTACAGTCTTGAGGAGTTGAATCACCACATCATGAAACAACTCGAGATACATAATAACACTAACTTTCAGGGGTGTAATTATAGTCGGAATGACAGGTTTATTAATGAAGAGCAGCAATATCTCGGATCACTTCCTGCAGATTCATTTACAATAAGGCATGTAACTCATGCAAAAGTTCAAAAGAATTACCATGTTATACTTGGCGAAGACTGGCAT
>CAZLDP010000211.1:0-3103 GCA_964558145.1 uncultured Prolixibacteraceae bacterium
GTAAATGAACAGTTGTCGCGGTAGGCCGATACGATTTTATTCGGATTGACTTGCGATGTTCTTTTTATCAACTGAAAAAGGGAGAGGGGTTGTTCCTTCCCGTCAATGACAAAAGTGCCGTTGAAGATTTTATGCCGGCAATGCACCGAATTCACCTGGGAGAAGCCGAAAACCTCGCTGTCGGTAAGGTTTCGTCCAAGAGCCAAAGCCACTGAGTGGAGATACTCCACCTCCTCGTCGCTGAGCGCCAATCCCTCCTTTTCGTTGTAGGCAGCGATGTCGGCGACTTCCAGAACAGGCTCCGGTAACCGGTGGACTGTGAAAATCTCCTGTCCGGGATTGTGATAAAGCGCCTGCAACATCGGATCGTGAGGCGCTCCGGGACCTGTAGCTTCATAGAGTTCCTCCATCCGGCCAATGCCCTCAATTCCCATGTTTTGGGTAATTTCAACAGCATTGGTGCTCCAGGGGGTGATCATCTCCCTTCGCGGCCCGCAAAACCACCCTTCTAAAACGGTCTTATCTGACAGGGTGGCCTCCCCAAGCAGCCAGACAAGTTTTGCTATCGACTCTGCCGGCAATGGCGCCGATGTCTCTACGGCTACAACCGTCTGTTGACGGGTGGTAAAAAAAAGAATCATGTGTTTTCTTTTTAGGTTGGTTCATCCAAAACAGCGGAGCAAAGATAAAAATTTACAGCCTGCACCGAATAAATTGGAAGTTTGCTTACCTCTTGATGAATCCTATTTCAGCAGTTTTTACCCCCTGCGGCGCATGATTTAAATGCAGAATTGTGACATCCGATGGCGCAATTTTACTATTTTTACCGCAAAAACTGAAACAATTATGAAAACACAACATTCCAGAAGGGATTTTATCCGTTTATCCGCTGCCGGAGCGCTTGGAGCGGTGGTACTTTCACACTATTCCTGCAAATCCAAAACCCGGCAGACAGCTTCTGCCCCCGATCCTAAAAGTTTCGGTGTCGGATTGCAGTTGTATACCATTCGCGATGCCATGGCTGCAGACGTTCCGGGATCGCTGAAAAAGGTCTCCGATATGGGTTACAAATATGTGGAACTGGCCGGCTATGCCGACGGGAAATTTTACGGCTACGCTCCTGCCGAATTCCGTAAACTGGTCGAGGATCTGGGAATGGAAATCCTGAGCAGCCATACCCAGGTGGAAGCGGCTGGTATCACGCTTGAAAATGCCAAGAAAATGGCAGACGACCATGCCCTGCTGGGAGTGAAGTACTGTGTACAACCCTGGGTCGTTCCCGAAGCAAGAACCACCATTGCCAGCTATCAGAAAATGGCGGCCGACTGGAACCAGGTGGGTCAGATTATGAAAGATACCGGCATCCGTTTTGGTTACCACAATCACAACTTCGAATTCGACACGGTGGAAGGAAAAGTTCCCTATTTTGATATCTTTATGGCTGAACTTAACCCCGACCTGGTTACCATGGAGATCGACCTTTTCTGGACCACCAAAGCCGGACAAAATCCTGTCGATATCTTCAACAAATACCCCGGCCGGTTTGAGATCTTCCATATGAAGGACATGTTCACCCACGAGGAACCCTTCTTCTATACCGACGGAGTGATGGATTTTGCTCCCGTGGGCGAAGGAGTCATTGACTTTAAAGAGATCCTGGCTGCTAAAGATGTGGCCGGTATGAAATACATGATCGTGGAACAGGACCGCACCAAGGACGGACTTCCTTTCGATGCCATCCAGAAAAGCATTACCAATCTGACTACAAAAATCCTGGTGTGACCGGTCTCTGATCGTTCATTGAAGTAAGGAAAGAGAGTGTTATGACCAGGGATCTCCTCCCTGGTCATCTTTTTTTGACTTGACATCCTGGTTTTTTCCCTTAATTTTGCGTGAGCCGGTGGTATTGAAAGACAGTGAATGTTTAACTTTTTTAAATAGATCCTTATGGCAATTATTTTTGAAGAAAGGCACAATTTTCATCCCGAAGATTTTAAAAGTTACGGGACCAAAAAAATCAGGAAGGAGTTTCTGGTGAAGAAGGTGATGGACCCGGGGAATATCCGGCTGGTCTATTCCCATATCGAACGTTATATTACCGGAGGTGCGGTTCCAGTGAAAGAGGAATTGTGGCTTGAAACTGTGGATGCCCTGAAAAGCGCCTATTTTCTTGACCGACGTGAATTGGGCATTATCAACACGGGAGGCACTGGCTCTGTGGTGGTCGACGGAATTGAATACTCCCTCCGCAAAAAAGAGGCACTTTATGTGGGTAAAGGTTGTAAACAAGTGGTCTTCCGGTCGGCTGATCCCGGAGATCCTGCTAAATTCTATCTGAACTCAGCTCCTGCGCACAAGGAATACCCGGTTGCCCACATCACTTTTGACAAGGCCAACGTAATCAAAGCAGGGGCGCTTGAAACCTCCAATGAACGTCAGATCAATCAGTTAATTATCAATAAAATCGTTCAGACCTGTCAGTTGCAGATGGGGTTGACAGAGCTGCGCCCGGGATCGGTTTGGAATACCATGCCTCCCCATACCTATTCACGCAGGAATGAGGTTTACTACTATTTTGATCTTCCGGAGGGACAGGCTATTTGTCATTTTATGGGAGAGCCCAAAGAGACAAGACATATCTGGATGAAAAATGAACAGGCTGTCATTTCTCCCAGTTGGTCCATCCATTCAGCAGCAGGAACTGCCAACTATTCCTTTATCTGGGGTATGGCCGGTGAAAATCTTGACTATGCCGATATGGACGGCATCAAGCCTGATGAATTGAGATAAAAATGGGAAATGGAGTTGGTCTTGCCTGAGCCGGGGCTTCGCTTCGTGTTTCGCTGGGGATAAGTGCCTGCGGCCGCTAATCAGCAACCGATTTGGCGATCACCAATTACTGCTGAATGCCGAATAGTGACTAAAGATCAATGATTTTTGATTTCTTTTATTGCATGAATAAAAATTCTAAATATGATAAATGAGTTATTTAACCTAACGGGAAAAGTGGCCCTTGTGACAGGCGGAACACACGGAATAGGCATGGCTATCGGAAAAACCCTTGGTAAAGCCGGGGCTAAGATCTGTGTCAACGACCTGAACA
>CAZLDP010000211.1:3203-5395 GCA_964558145.1 uncultured Prolixibacteraceae bacterium
ATCGGAAAAACCCTTGGTAAAGCCGGGGCTAAGATCTGTGTCAACGACCTGAACAGGGAACGGCTTGAGACGGCTGCGAAAGAGTATGCCGAAGCAGGCATCGATGTGTTTACGCTGGTTTTCGATGTGACCAACGAGCAGCAGGTTGATGAAGGAATCTCCCTTATTGAAAAGGAGGTGGGACCGGTCGACATTTTGGTGAACAATGCGGGCATTATAAAACGGATTCCTATTCTCGATATGCCAGTGGAGGATTTCAAACAGGTGATCGAAGTCGACCTGGTGGCTCCTTTTATTGTAAGCAAGCGGGTAGTTCCCCAAATGATTAAAAAAAGATCGGGAAAGATCATCAACATGTGTTCCATGATGAGTGTGTATGGCCGCAATACAGTGTCAGCCTATGCCTCTGCCAAAGGCGGGTTGAAATTGCTGACGGCCAACATGTGCTGTGAATGGGCCAAATACAACCTGCAGATCAATGGGATTGGCCCGGGTTACATTGCCACAGCGCAGACCGCGCCCATCCGCGAGGGGAACCATCCTTTCAACGACCTGGTAATGACCCGTACGCCCGCAGGAAGATGGGGCGAACCTGAAGATGTAGGAAATGCAGCGCTCTTTCTTGCTTCCAAGGCAAGTGATTTTGTCAACGGACACGTGCTGTACGTCGATGGAGGCATTCTGGCCAACTTCGGGTATGTGAAAGGTGAAAATGAGCTGTAACCTGAATAGGGGCATAATCAGGGAGTAAGCTGACATTTTCTTACCTATATTGTTGATTATTAATATTTTTAATACTGCAGATCAAATGAAACGCATAATTCTTATAATTATCATTTTGCAGGCAGGATTCTCCTCATGCCGTAAAAACAGCGGATGGCTCATTGAAAATCCGTTACCGGTTGACCGGGCGGAGGAAGCATTGGTATTTACACGCAATGAGGTGGCGGCGAAGCTGGCCATTCCGGGCAATCAACTTCCGCTGTTTCATATGGATGGAGCCTTGCTCCCCTCGCAAGCCGATGATCTGGATGGTGACGGTAACTGGGATGAGGCTGTGGTACTGGTATCGCTGCCGGCGGCCGGTTCCGGCAAAATGGTCGTTTCATTCGCAGAACCGGAAAAGTACCCCTCTTTTGAAAAGAGGACCAACCTGCGGCTGGGTATTCTGCAACCCGACGGCAGTTTCCCGGAAGTGGACCAATACTTCGCTCCCTCCTGCAGGGATAGTTTCCGGATTATTGCCCAGGCGGAGAGTGTCAACTGGGAAAATGACAAATTTGGTTTCAGGGTTTATTTCGACTGCCGCAATGTGAAGGATCTTTTCGGGAAGATCCAGCCCCGTATGATTATCGATTCGCTCCAGCTTCCGGGAACCCCAAGTTATCACGACCTGGCTTCCTGGGGGATGGACGTCCTGCATTGCGGGAGTTCGCTCGGGTCAGGCGGTATCGCCCTGATGAAGAAGGACTCCCTTTACCGGTTGGGCGACACTGGCAGCTATGAATACCGCAAAATTGTCGAAGGTCCCGTCCGCTCTCTCTTTGAACTCCGTTACGGGGATTGGGTCGTGGATGGAGATACCTTGGAGGCCGTGGAAAAGATAACCATTTACCCTGGAAATTACTGGTTCATGTCGGACGTGACAGTAACCCCCTTGCCCGAAGGGGCCCAGATCGTTACCGGCATCGTCACCAGCAGACTCTCCCGTGAACCCTTTGAATTCCGTGAAAACGGATATACCTGCATCGGCACCCATGATGTTCAGTCGCTTCACAACGATGAACTGGGTATGGCGGTCATCCTTCCTGAAGCAGAAACCGGCAAAGTGGCACGAACCACTGATATCAACTTTTTTGAAAAGGGATTTCAGTTGGTGAAGGAGAAAAACTTCAGTTCCATCATCAGTGAGACCTATTACGTGTCGCAAAAAGCGGAGAATGGCCGTCCTGCCCGTCACTGGTTCTCAGCGGTGTGGGGATTAGAAAGGGATGAATGGAAAACGGAGGAGGGTTTCAGAAAATACCTCTCCGGGGAAATGAAAAAGCTGGAAAAACCGCTGATCGTCCATGGACTAAAGGGAACCCGGTAAAAGGGAATGGGTATTCAGTGCCCAGTAATAGCTATTCAATGATCGTTATTTAGTGATCGCTGCCGGTAGCCGTCGATGGCTTTTTTTACTGAACCAAACT